>JANLFW010000009.1:0-23118 GCA_024653305.1 Candidatus Acetothermia bacterium
GGTTTCTGTTTTGGGTTATCCGGTCCCTCCAGCCCCATGGGCCAATGAACGTAATGGGGATCGCACACGACCGTCCTCCCTTCCAAGGACGAAACTGAGCCCTAGCGTACCCATCCTGGTGGGCCTCATCCGGAGCTGGCATCACCATTTACGTCATCCAGACCGTGGAAGGGAGGGAGACGGATGATGCGACGGGTGGGCAGTTGGGTAGGGGGACTCATTCTCGTATTGGGGGGGATCGCGGTGGGGGCGCCTCCCATGGCGACCGATCTCTTCGTGACCACGCTCCGGGATACCCCGGTGGAGGTGGTGCTGGAGGCTGCGGACGCAGGCGTGGATTGCGCTCACCCCGAGCAGCACCCGCTCACGTTCACCATCATGAGCGCACCCAGCCAAGGGACCTTGGATGGGGACCTGGCTAGGGTGATCTACGCGGACCCCAACCTGGCCCGGGTGAGGCTTGTCTACACCCCAAAACCGGGGTTCGTGGGTACGGACACGTTCGTGTACTCGGTCACCGATCCTTTTGGGTTCTTCGCCACGGCCGTGGTCCGCATCGACGTCACTCGCCCACCGGCCCTGCCCCCCACCCTGTCCGGGGTGTGGGAGCTCGGGGTCACCTTCCGCAACACGGCCCCCGTGGTGAGCTTGAGCAAGGCTGCCCTGACCTTGTTCTACAAGTACGACGTGTTCAGCCTTGAGGCCAGCGCTACCTGGACGGACACCGGTTGGACCGCGCTCGCCTTCGTCGTCGGCTTCCCGTTGGGGACAGCGGCCACCGTGAGATCGGTCCTCGCGTTCGATCCCACTGGGCCATCGTTCACCTATTGGCAAACCGATACGCGGTTCCGTTTGTTCGAGCTCGATCTCACCCACACCGTTTACCTGACCGGCGATCCCTCCACCACCTACACCCAGGTCGCCATCCAGGGGGCGGTGGATGACCTCTCGTTCACCAGCACCACCAAGTTCCGGATCGACCCGCTGGAGTTCGTGGAGGAGACCCTGACCACCCGGTGGACCTGGGCCGACTGTGACCTCACGTTCGCCGGCCGGCTCCGGATGACCAAGGAGGGGTTCGACAGGTTCTCGGTTACCGCCGGCGATGTCGCCATCCCTGGGTTCCAGTACCCCAGCCTCGGGCTGTACTTCCGGGTGGAGGTCGGGTTTACCACCCAGACCAAGGAGGTCGTCCCCACGCTGGTGATCAAGTCGGACTGGGTATGCTGCGTGAGGCTGCTGACCAACGTGGTCACTGAGGACACCACCATATCCGGCATCGCGTTCTACGGCTTCGAGATGCGAACGGAGCTCGAGGGTGGGGTCGAGGTGCGCACTGCCACGTCGTTTGTGGACGAAAAGAACGCCGCCGTCACTGGATACTGTGATTACTTCGAGGTGTGGTGGTTCTCGGGCCCCATCCTCCCCTGTTGCGGTTCACCGGGCCGGTGGCAGATCGGCACCTACTTCGACGACCGGGGACGCCTGTTCGGCTGGGGCATGACCCGGATCGTGCTCGACTTCGCGTTAGGGGATTCCGTGCGCGTGTCCACCGAGTTCAGCGTGTTCGACTCGAACTGGGAGTGGAAGGTCGGCATCAAAGTGCGGTGGTAACCGCTCTCCACAATCCGGCGCCCCGGTCGTAGGTCAGCCGCCCCGCCTGAGGCGGGGCGGCGTTCGTCTTCGCCGTCTCGCCGATTGCCCATCGACCACGGCCATCGGTTGCAGGTACCCCCGGTCGGGGGCAAGATTGACCTCTTGTGGCAAGCCTGCACTGCGAATCGGTTGCCTCAGGCCTGCAAGATTAGGAAGTGATCACAGATGACGTGGGAGTTCCTTGGGGCGGGGGCGGGGCTTCTTGCCATCGCGCTGGCCATCCACCTTTATCGTTACGCGACCAGCCAGGACAGCGGCACGGAGAAGATGCGGGATATCGCCAAGGCGATCCAGGACGGGGCGAGGGCCTACCTACGGCGCCAGAACCTCACCCTGGCCGCGTTCCTCGGGATCATGGCCCCGGTGATTGGGGTCTTGGTTGGCGTTACCCACGGGGCCGTGTACGGGGTAAGCATCGGCATCGCCTATCTGATCGGCGCGGGGTGCTCGACGATCGCGGCTTCGTTGGGGATGATGGCAGCAGTGAGGGCCAACGTGCGCACGGCCAACGCCGCGCGGGCGGGCCTGAAGAAGGCATTCCCCGTCGCCTACCACGGCGGGGCGATCATGGGGCTGGCCATCGTCGGCCTGTCCCTCCTTGGAGTGAGCCTCATCTACTTCATCTGCCGGAGGGGGCTGGGGTGGACGGAGGTTGAGGCGGCGAACATCGTCCTTGGGTTCAGTTTCGGGGCCAGCGCCCTCGCCCTGTTCGCGAAGGCCGGCGGCGGGATCTACACGAAGACGGCGGACATCAGCGCCGACCTCGTGGACTCCTACATCGCGGCCATCGCCGCGGCGATGATCCTCGGCGCGGAGCTCGGTGGGGGAATCCTCACCGTCCTCCCGCTCCTCATCGCTGCCATGGGCCTGTTCGCCTCGATCAGCGGTGTGTTCCTCGGGGATGTCGGGGAACCAGGGGCTGGGGAGGTTCCTCCCCCCCTGGCCGGGCTCGGGGCGGGGATCGTGATCGGGATGACCACCGACTACTTCACCTCCATCGACCGCAAGCCCACCCGGCGCACCGCCGAGGCGGCGAGCAAGGGAGCGGCGATCAACATCCTGACCGGGTTTTCCTATGGCCTCGTGAGCATCGTCCCCTCCATCCTCGGGATCTGCGTCGCCACGCTGGCCGCGTGGAAGTTCGCCGAGCTGTTCGGGGTGAATCCGTTCTACGGGATCTCCGTGGCCGCGGTGGGGATGCTGTCGATCGTGGCCACGATCATCTCCGCGGACGCGTTCGGCCCCATTTCGGACAACGCCCGGGGGATCGCCGAGCAAGGGGGCCTGGGGAAGGACGTGATGGAGATCGTGGATCAGCTCGATGCGCAGGGCAATACTTCCAAGGCGATCACCAAAGGGTTTGCGATCGGGGCCGCTGCCCTCACCGTGCTCGCCCTGTTCGCCGCGTACACCCACCTCGTGGGCATCGACCTCGCCCGGGGGATCAACCTCATCAGCTACCCGGTGATCATCGGCTTGTTCATCGGGGCGATGATGCCGCCGCTCTTCTCGGCGCTCCTCATCCTCGCCGTGGGCCGCAACGCCGGGCGGATGGTGGAGGAGATACGGCGCCAGTTTCGGGAGATCCCCGGGCTTCTCCAGGGGCAAGGCAGGCCTGACTACAAGAAGTGTGTGGACATCGCGACACGGGGGGCACTGCGCGAGCTTCTGTTCCCGTGCTCCCTGGCCATCCTCGTGCCCCTCGCGGTGATGCTCCTCCTCGGCAGGGAAGCCCTCGCCGGGTGCCTGGCCGGGAGCATCCTCACCGGGATCATCTTCGCCCTGTTCATGGCCAACTCCGGCGGGGCATGGGACAACGCCAAGAAGTACGTGGAGGCCGGGGCGCTGGGCGGCAAGGGCTCTGATGCCCATAAGGCCGCGGTCACTGGGGACACGGTGGGCGACCCGTTCAAGGACACCGCCGGGCCGTCTCTGAACACGATGATCACCGTGATGTCTTTGGTGGCCGAGGTGTTCGCCCCGGTGCTGATCCTCCTCTGGAGATAGCCAGCGGTTATGGGGACCGCGCGGAGGGAAGGAGGAGCGACGATGGCAACGGTGGAAACCAAGGCCGCCTGGCACGCCCTCCCCGTCGCCGAGGTCACCGGCCGGCTGCGGGTCGATCCGGCGGTGGGCCTTTCCAGCGACGAGGCGCGGGCACGGCTCAAGGAACATGGACCCAACACCCTGCCCGAGACCCCACCGACCCCGTTCTGGAAGAGGATCGTCGCGCAACTGAAGGGGTTCGTGGTCCTCATCCTCCTCGTTGCCGTGGCGATCACGATGGCCCTCGGGGACTGGGTCGAGGCCGGAGTGATCCTAGCCATCGTGATCCTGAACGCACTCGTGGGGGCGCTGCAGGAGAGCCGCGCCGAGAAGGCCCTCGCGAGCCTCAAGGAGATGGCGGCCCCCGAGGCCCAGGTCTTGCGGGACGGCGTGCGCACGAAGGTCCCCGCCCGGGACCTCATCCCCGGGGACATCGTGTTCCTCGATGCGGGCGCGATCGTCCCCGCCGACCTGCGTCTGATCGAGGCGGCCCAGATGCGGGTTGATGAGTCCTCCCTCACCGGAGAGTCGGTCCCGGTGGAGAAGAAGGCCGAGGCCGTCCTCGCTTTAGACACGGCGATCGCCGACCGGGCCAACTGCGCGTTCATGGGGACCACCGTCGTCTACGGTCGCGGGCGGGGGGTGGTCGTCGGCACCGGGACCTCGACCCAGCTCGGCCAGATCGCGGAGATGATCGAGGAGGCCGAGGAGGAAACGCCCCTCCAACGAAAGCTCGAGGAGTTCGGGAAAGTGTTGGGCACGGTCGTCCTCGTCGTCTGTGCCCTTGTGTTCGTCCTGTCCCTCGTCCGCGACCCCCAGATCAGCGTGCTCTGGCAGGAGGGGCTCGGGGCCTACCTCCAGGTGGCGCGCACGGCTTTGCTTGGGTTCTTCATCGTCGCCGTGAGCCTCGCGGTGGCGGCGGTGCCGGAGGGGTTGCCGACGATCGTCACCATGTGCCTTGCCTTGGGAATGCGGGAGATGCTCAAGCGGCATGCCCTGGTGCGGCGGCTCCCGTCGGTGGAGACCCTGGGCTCGGCGACGGTCATCTGTACGGATAAGACAGGCACGCTCACCCAGAACCAGATGACGGTGACCCGGGTGTGGGCCGGGGGAAGGGGGTACGGGGTCACTGGCCAGGGATACGATCCCAAGGGCGGGTTCTCCCTGGACGGGAGAGAGGTGCAGGCGCAGGATCACCCCGTCCTCTATCAGTCCCTTTGGGCGGGCCTCCTCTGCAACGACGCCGAGCTCCGGCAGGAGGCGAAGGGGTACAAGGTCATCGGCGACCCCACCGAGGGGGCGCTGATCGTGGCGGCGATGAAGGCCGGGCTGGACAAGGCCGCGGCCGCCACGTTTCCCCGCGTTTCCGAGGTCCCGTTCGACTCCGACCGCAAGCGGATGGCCACCATCCACCCCCTGAACTACGGGGCCCCGATTCGAGCGGATGGGGCACGGTACATCTCCCTGGTCAAGGGTGCCCCGGACGTGATCCTCTCTCTGTGCGAAGAGGTCCAAGAGGCGGCGGGGAGGGCCGCGTTGACCGAGGCCAAGCGGGTTGAGATCCAAAAGGCCAACGAGGCCATGGCCTCTGAAGGCCTACGCGTCCTCGCCGTGGCCTACCGGCCACTCCCTGACCTCCCCGAGGAGGTCAATCCGGAGACGGTCGAGACGCGGCTCGTGTTCCTCGGCCTCCTTGGGATGCAGGACCCGCCCCGGCCCGAGGTCGCTGCCGCGATCGAGAAGGCCCGCCAGGCCGGGCTGCGCACGATCATGATCACCGGGGACCACGTCGCCACCGCAGAGGCGATCGCAAGGCAGATTGGGCTCCTGCGCCCGAACGGCCGCGTGGTGTCCGGGGCCGAGCTCGATCGGATGGTGGAGGGGGAGTTGGCCCTCCAAATCGACGAGATCGACGTGTTCGCCCGCGTCTCCCCCCACCACAAGGTTCGGATCGTGGACGCGCTGCGGGCTCGGGGGGACATCGTGGCCATGACCGGGGATGGCGTGAACGACGCCCCGGCCCTGCGCCGAGCGGACATCGGGATCGCCATGGGCATCGCCGGCACCGACGTCGCCAAGCACACCGCGGACATGGTCCTCACCGATGACAACTACGCCTCCATCGTCGCCGCGGTGGAGCAGGGGCGGATCATCTACGCCAACATCCGCAAGACCGTGTACTACCTCCTGTCCTGCAACTTCGCGGAGATCGCCATCATCTTCGGGGCAATCCTCGTCGGGTGGCCGGCGCCTCTCACCGCGATCCAGCTCCTGTGGTTGAACCTCGTGAGCGACGGGGCTCCGGCGCTGGCGTTGGGACTGGAGAAGGGCGAGCCGGACATCATGAACCGGCCGCCGCGCTCCCCGAAGGAGCGGATCATCAATCGGGACATGGCGGTGGGAATCCTGTTCCAGTCCGGGGCGCTCACCGCCGCCGTGCTTGGGGCCTACGCCCTCACCCTCCACGGGAAGTACGCGGCCGAGGCGGACACGCTGGCGTTCACGACCTTGGTCCTGGCCGAGCTCGCGAGGGCCTACACCGCCCGCTCGGAGAACGTGCCGCTCCACAGGATCGGGTTCTTCTCCAACCGCTGGATGCAGTGGGCGGTACTGACGTCGTTCCTGCTTTTGATGCTCGTGGTGTATGTCCCGTTCCTGCAGCCGATGTTCAACACCGTGACCCTGGAACCGGGGACGTGGGCGATGGTCCTGCCCTTGATCTTCGTGACCGCGTTGGTGGTCGAGGTGCGGAAGCTGTGGCGTGAATGGCGGGCCAAACGGTGAGCGCCTGTGATTCCGCTCCGCGGTTACCGCGGCTGGGAAGCGGAGAGGTCCCGTTCCATCAACCACGCGTCCCCGCCGTCCTCGTAGTACAAGGGGGCGCAGCCGGTCTCGCGAAACCCGTGACGCCGGTAGAACGCGCGCGCCTCCGGGTTGTCGAACCTCACCTCCAGGCGCAGGGTCCTGATCCCCTGTTCTCGGGCGATCCGGATGAGCTCGTCGAGGAGGGCGGTGGCGACGCCCCTCCGACGGTGGGCCGGGTCCACCGCGAGGTCGTGGATGTGAACCACCGGGTTTCCCTGCGGATCATCCTCGACCACGGCGATGAGAAACCCCAGAACCTCTTCCGCCTCGCTCACGAGAACGATGCTGTCCACATCGTCGAAGTACGGGCAAAAGAACTCCTCTGGCCATGGATCGGGGAAGCTCACCGCCTCGATGGCCAAGATTCGCCCCAGGTCCTCCGTGCTCGCCCGACGGATCCGCATCGTCCCGCTTCAGGTTTGCTTCCAGAACTGCCAGAACTTGCGGGGCACCAAGTCCGCCCGGACCTGCCCGTTCTCCAGCGCAAGGTACGCAAGGTAGAAGTCCATCACCTGCGCCTTCCCGGTCCGCACGTCGGTCACCGTGCACGTGGCGCTGAGCCGTCCTAGGACGCGGCCCTGCTCGATGAGGAGCTCGACCCGGTCGACCCGCACGTCCTTGATCGTCAGCACCGCGTCGGCGGCGGTGGGGTCGCCGACGATGGCCACCGTCTCCACCCCGGCCAGCGGGTCTCCGGCCGGCCACAGGATCACCAGGAGCAAGGCTGTTACCACGGTCCCGACTGCTGTTCCAATGTACGCTTTCTTTCGCATCGGTCCATCCTTCCGCGCGTGCCTAAAGCGGCCGCCCTAGGCCCCGTCCGCCGGCGGCGTTCTTCCTCGGCCGGTTCGAGGGAGGAACCACAGATCTCGGGCCGACCTCGCTCGCCTATTGTACCGGACCATCGCGGCCCCCTCCGGGGGCAACGCCGCTGCCGGCTTGATCCGGAGGGCCTCGCGTGGGTGGCCGGGGTGGCCAAGGAGCGGCCAGACCTCGCGGTACAATCGAGGGGCAGATGAAGGCGTTGGTGACCGGAGGGACCGGGTTCATCGGGGCGAACGTGGTCCGGGTGCTGTTGGACCGAGGGTACCAGGTCCGGGCCCTCGTCCGCCCCAACTCCGACCGGCGGAACCTGGCCGGGCTTCCGGTGGAGCTGGTGGAGGGCGACGTCCGCGACATCGGTTCGGTGCGAACGGCCGTCGCCGGCTGCAAGCTCGTGTTCCACGCCGCCGCCCTGTACTCGTTCTGGGTCCGCCCACGCCGGCTCATCTACCAGATCAACGTGGACGGGACGCGGAACGTCCTCCAGGCGGCGTTGGAAGCGGCGGTGGAGCGGGTGGTGTACACGAGCTCGGTGGCTGCCCTCGGCCTGCGCGGGGACCGCCGGCCGGCGGACGAGGAGACGCCGGTGGACCCGCGGACGATCGCGAGCGACTACAAGCGCAGCAAGTACCTGGCCGAGCAGGTGGCGCTCGCGTTCGCCCGCGAGCGAGGATTGCCGGTGGTGATCGTCAACCCTAGCTTCCCCGTGGGCCCGTACGACGTCAAGCCTACCCCCACCGGGCAGGTGGTCCGCGATTCTCTGCGCCGGCGAATGCCGGCCTACATGGACACGGGGATGAACGTGGTGGCGGTGGAGGATGTGGCGGTCGGGCACGTGCTCGCCGCGGAGCGGGGGAGGGTCGGGGAGCGGTACATCCTGGGCGGGGAGAACTTGACGATGCGGGAACTGCTGCAGCTTCTCGCGGAGATCACCGGCCTTCCCGCGCCGCGGGTCCGGCTCCCATACCACCCGGTGTTGGCGTTGTCCTACCTGAACGCCGGGATCTGCGCCCTGACCGGGGGCGTCCCCCGGATGACCCCGGACACGATCCGCATGTCCCGCCACCACATGTTCTTCGATCCGGGGAAGGCGGTGCGGGAGCTGGGCTTCCCTCAAACCCCGGCCCGGGAGGCCCTGCGCCAGGCCGTGGACTGGTTTCGCGCCGTGGATGGCCTTGACCTCGCCCGGATGAAGGGCTGATCATTCATCCAAAGGGGGTTATGTTGGGCAGGCTTGGGCTTTGTTCGTGGGGGTTCTTGATTTTGTTGGGTTCCTTGTGCGGCAGCGCTCTCGTGGCGCACGCCGCCCGTGAGCCGATGGCGCTCGTCGCCGAGGCGGATCGTCTCTACGACCGCTGGAGCCAGGCGTTCGCGTTCGCCGCCTACGAGGCCCGGCTGAGGGGGGCAATCGCGCTGTGGGAGGAGGCCCTCCCCCTCATCCCGCCTGACCAGGTGCCGACGCGGACCCAGGTGTTGAACCGGCTCGCCCAGGCCTACTTTGAGCTGGCCGAAGGCTACCTGACCGGGGACAAGGAGAAGGAACAGGCCTACGACAAGGGCAAGGGCTACGCCCTGGCGAGCCTGCGCCTGGACCCGGAGTTCGTGCGGGTGGAGCAAGACCAGGGGTTCCGCGCCGCCCTGGGCGCGGCGCGGGACGTGGCCGCCATCTTCTGGTATGGGAACAACCTCGGGCGCTGGATGAGCTACCACTACTGGACGGCCCTCACCGGTGGAACCCGGGACGTGCTGGCCGCGTTCACCCGGGCGGCGGAGCTGGACGAGGCGTACTGGGGCGGTGGACCGCAGCGGGCCCTCGCCAACTTCTTTGCTCAAACCCCGGGGTTCCTGGGTGGGGACATGGAGCGGTCTCAGGCGTGTTTCATCCGGGCGATCGAGGTGGGGCCGGAGTTCATCCAAAATTACGTGGACTACGCGGAGCTCTACGCCAAGGCCCGCGGGGATCAGGCCTTGTTCTGTCGGCTCTTGCGCACCGCCCTGGACCAGGCCGCCGATCCGGCGGTGATGGGGAAGTGGCCGTTCTACAACTGGATGGCGGTGGAGCGGGCCCGCGCGCTCCTCGCCCCAGGGCGCGGCGGAAGCCCCCCTTGTGGGTAACCCGGATTACCGTCGATCTAGGCCTGAACTATTGACAGGGCACGGGTAGGGGTATATAATGCTTCCGCCCGTAAAGATAATGGAAACTACGGGTAAGGAGGCGAAACCAGGCAGCTAGCGCTCGGAAGAGGTTGGCCTTCCGACAAGGGCAAACCCACGGCGACGTGGGGGCGCAAAGCCGCGGATCCCTCGGGGATGGCCGGGCTGCCGAAGAATGGCCAGAAAAGGGTGGGCTGTCATGGTGGGAATGGCTGTGGTGGCCGCAGGCGTGGTGAGCATGGGAGCTTCCGTGTCCCACAACGCCATCGCCCAGATGACCGTTCCCATATTGACCTCTGTTTCCCTCCGTGGTGCGTCGGTGGCTGGTCACAGCATTGCCGTTCCCCTTATGATCCCTGAGCCCACCCCGGTCGACCGCAGCCAAGGGTTCGTGGAGCTCCGGGGGGCGGTGGTGCTCCTCGTGCGGAGCAACGTGCCGTGGACGCTTTCGGTGCGGGTCCTGGAGCCTGAGGTTTCGGGGACGATCCAGGCCCGGGTTGGGGAGGGGCCGTACCTTCCGGTGGGCGTGGAGGGCGTGTCCTTCACCCGCGGGGAGTTCGGCCAGTACGAGGTGGCCGTGGACTTCCGGATCCCCCTGACGGGGGCATGGACCGGGGGGACGGTCACCCTCGTGTACACCGTGGTCGGCGGGTGAGGGATGGTGCCCGTGGTCCAGCGTAACCGCCACTTGACGGAGAGCCCGTTTGTGGCAATCTCCCATGGTGAAGGGAGGTGGGAGCCGAAAGATGAACGTGCGTTGGCGGTACAACCGATTGGGGTGATCGAAACGGCAAACCCGGGGCGACCCGGGGACGCAAAGCCACAGGCCTCACGGAGGCGGCTGGGCTGCCGAAACACCCCCAAGAAACCAAAACAAACTTTCTTGGGGGTGCAACGATGCAGGTTCGCAAGTGGATTGTGGTGTTGGTGGCTGGGATGATGATGGGCGTGGTGACGGGGATGGCGGCTAGCGTGACCCAGGGGTCGACCGCGACGTTCTCGGTGCCGACCCTGATCCGGCTTAGCCTGACCACGGCGACCGTCGACTTCGGGGCATTGACCGAGGCCGACTACGATCGCGGGTACGGAGAGATCGTGAACGCCCAGGGCGTGGCCATCTGGAGCAACAAGGACTGGACCCTAACCGTGGCCGCGGACGCGGCGACGTGGACCGCCCCGTGGGCGAAGCCGTCCACCGACCTCCTGTGGCGGGCGGCGACCACCGAACCTTCCCACGTGGACAGCTACAACGGCTCGTTCGCCGGGATGGACGTGAGCCCGGCCCAGGTGGCCGCGGGCAAGCGGGGCGGCAACATCCGGCTCTCCATGGACTTCCGGGTCCTGGTGAGCTGGGAGAACGACCCCGCTGGCGACTATAGCCTGGGGTTCACCTACACGCTCACCGCGCCGTGACCCAGCACAGGACTTGGCAGCCCGGTTTCCCTCTGGAAGCCGGGCTGCCTTCTTCATCCTACCATGGGCCACCTTAGGCTCCTTTTGGCGGCGCTCATTGCGGTAGGGGCGATCGGGCTCGCCCAAGACACGGGCTGGCTCAACCCGTCAGCCGACTTTGGGGCTTTCTCCAACGGGTCACAGGCGTACTATGACGACACCCTCTACGCCGAGGCCCGGAACGGGCGGCAGCACCAGTACTGGGGTTATGCGGTCGCCCTCCCCGAGGGAAGCACGATCCTGGGGATCGAGGTCCGCCTCGACGTCTGGGAGTCAGGTAAGCCTGGTGCTGCTTACATGTATGTGGAGCTCTCGTGGAATGGGGGCGCAAGCTGGACCGCCACGGGGTATCGGGCCGGGCCCCTAGGGACGAGCGAGGCCACGTACATCCTGGGCGGCCCGGCCGACACGTGGGGTCGAAGTTGGACTCCAGGTGAGTTCGCGTACGGCCTTTTCCGGGTGCGCCTCACGGCGGCATGTGGCCCTCCCGAGAGGATCCGGCTCGATTGGGTGGCGGTCCGGGTATACTACCAAACTGGGGTGGCCTTGGCGGTGAGCCCGGGGGTGGTGGACCTCGGGATCCTCACCTTGGCCGACTACGATCAGGGGTTCCGCGAGCTCTCCCCGGCCCAGCGGGTCACGGTCACGAGCGGGGCCCCCTGGTCCCTGTACGTGGCCGCCGAAACCCCCACCTGGAACTACTCCGGCCCTGAGCCCTCTCCCGCCAAGCCCTGCGAGCACCTGGAATGGCGGGTGGTGGGGACCGGTCGTGCCGTGACCGCGGCCCAGACCTCCTACCAGGGCCTGACCACTACCCCGGTCCTCGTGGCCAGGGGGACGGGGCAGACCGCGGTGACCTGGGTGGACATGGCCCTCTTGGTCAGGGTGGATTACGATACCGTCCCTCCCGGCACCTACGAGCTCCGCTTCCGCTACACCCTCACCCTCCCCTGAGTTGGGCCTTTCTCTGCGGGTATACTTCCCACCGTGGCGATGCGGGCGTGTCTTTTCGTGGGACTGGCCCTAGTATGGCTCGGGCCGGCCTTGGCCTTGGAGGTGAACCTCCTCGAGGTGGACCTGGCGGTGGCTCCGGGGCAGGTCCATACGTTCACGTTCATCGCCCGCAACGAGACGGACACTCCAGAGCAGTTCACCATTTACCTCGGGGACTGGGATCGGGATGTCGATGGAACGAACCGGTTCTACCCCCCGGGGACGCTGCCGCGTTCGCTGGCGTCGTGGCTTTCCGTGGCCCCGACGTCGTTCATGCTCGGCCCAGGCGAGACCCGGGAGGTCGTGGGGACGCTCAGCGTGCCCGGATCAGGGGTGATGGGGGGCACCTATTGGGGGATCATCTTCGTGCAGGGGGAGCCCCGCCCGGTGCAACACCAGGGGACCACGGTGCTGGTCACCAAGCGCATCGGGATCAAGGTCTACGCCTCCGTGCCCCCTGGCGAGCGCGCAGGCGAGGTGCGCGCCCTCGAGGTGCGGGGACTGAACCCGCTTTGGCTCTGTCTTAGGTTCGCCAACATCGGTACCCTCAACCTGCGCGAGGTCACGGTCGAGGCCGAGGTCTACGACGCCAAGGGGAATCGGGTGGTGGGGGCGAACCTGAGCCCGTTCCCGTGCCTGCCCGGCGCCGAGCGGTGGGTAGCGGTGAGCACCGACTTCCGCCCTGCCCCTGGGGTGTACCACGTGTTGGTCAAAGTGGACATCGGAGGCGATCCCCTGTTGGCCGGCCAAGTCCCCCTGCGGGTGCGCCCCCTGGCGTTGGTCCCCCTCGCGGGCACCGGGCCCGTGCCTCAGGACCTCGACGGGGACGGCTTCTACGAGGACGCAAACGGGGACGGGGTGTTCGACGGCCAAGACGTGGCGTTGTTCCAGGAGAGCTGGCGAAGCGCGGGCGTTCAGGCCAACGGGCGGGCGTTTGACTTCAACAACGACGGTGTGGTGGACGAGGCGGACGCGGCGGCGCTCGCGGAACTTCTGAAGGCCCGAACGCCGTAGCTACCAAGGTTCCCGTTCTTCCCATTCGGCCGAAACCCCTTTCCTTCCCTCGGTCCCCCGGAGCGGTTAGGTTCGTGACACGATGAGGTTTTCTCCGTGTCGCCTGGGGGCACCGGGCGGGCTTAGGCCGGTCCGGGCCGTTCTCGTTGCCCTCGTCCTCTTCGGCGCAGGCGCCGCCGCGCAGGGGGTGACGGTGTCCGCCGTGTCGCCGCCCAAGATGGCCCGGCCCGGGGACTTCGTGACCCACGTGTTCTCGCTTGAGAACCGAACCGCGGGTTCCATCGCCGTGGCGCTCGCGGTCGAGCTGCCCGTGGGCTGGAGCTCGCTTGGGGTGCCGGCGCTGATTACGGTTGGCGTTGGCGAAGAGGAGGTGGTGTTCCTCACCGTGGCCGTCCTCCGAGCCGCCCAGGCCGGAACGTACCCGGTGCGGCTGCGGGCGCGGTGGGACGGCGGTGAGGCGGTGGGCGAGGCCCAGGTCCAAGTGGAGCAGGTGGCGGCGATCGAGGCCGTTCCTGCCCCGAGCGGCGAAGCCCATCCCGGTCGATCCGTGACCTACGAACTCGAGGTGGTCAACCGCGGGAACGTCCTGGACCGGTTCGTGATCGAGGCCACATCCTCCCACGGCTGGGCCGTCCAAGTGGAGCCGCGGGAGCTTTCGCTGGTCCCTGGGGAGCGTGGGGCAAGCCGGATCACGATGTCCGTCCCGGCGAACGCGGAGCCCGGCCGGGACGTGCTCTCGGTCCTCGTGCGGTCCACCGCCGCCCCCGGGGTGGAGGCGCGCACGGCCTGGTTCACCACGGTTCTCCCTCCTGTTCCGGAGCAGGTGGTGGGCACGCACCTTGCCGAGATCGAGATGTGGGCCGGTGGGCGGCTCGGGTGGGACCCGTTCTCCGATCAGCGGAGTTCGGTCTTGACCCTGTTCGGGATAGGGACGGTCCTGGACGGCTCGCTCGTGCTCTCCGCCCAGTGGACCGGGCCGTGGGCGGATCGCCCGTACACGCTGACCGGGTTTTCCTTCGTATACGACCGCGGACCGGTCCGGGCCGAAGCGGGACGGGCAAGCGCGCCCCTGACCCCGCTCCTGCTTCCGGTGGCAGTGCAGGGGATGGCGGTGTGGGCGGAGTGGGCGCCGTTCTCGGTTGTGTTTGCCTCCGGGTGGGCGGGCGATGAGGGGATGGCTGGCGGCAGCGCCGCCTGGGCCACCGACGGGTGGACGGCGGAGCTCGCCTACCGGGAGGAGCGCGGCGGGACGGCGCATGTCCGGGGGGGCACCTTGGGGGGCGATTGGCGCCTGGCAGAGGGGCTGACGATCCGCGGGGAGGCGGGACTCGCTCAGGCCGGGCCGTACGCGGATGGAGCGCTGCTGGTCAGCGTTACTGCGAAATCGGGCCGGATGCTGTTCTTCCAGGGGGACGCGTACACGGTCGGTCCCCACTTCCCGAGCAACCGGGCTGATGAGGAGGGGATCGCCCTCTCCGGCCGGATGAGCGCCACTGGGGTTGCGTTCCGGTTCTCGTCGCGCTGGCTCAGGAACAACACGTGGCGAAGCCCCGCGCTTCCCACGGTGGTCCGGTCCGACCTCACCGCCGGCTTCGAATGGGCTCCAGCGGACTGGCCGCTTGGGTTTTCGTCGGCCGTGTCCGCCCAGCGGGCGCGGGAGGAAGCGCCAGTCCCCGCTACCGATGGCCGCGTGCGGGCGCTGGAGGTGGCGTTGTCCGGGGGCGGGCCAGCCCTCACGCTACGGCTGGGCGGGTGGTGGCGGGTGGACGAGGACCTTGTTGCTGGCACCGCCTACGTCACCGAGGCGTACAGCCAGCGCGTGTCCCTCACCCAAGCCGGGGTCGCTGCCACCCTGACCCTGGAGCAGCGGGCCGTGCGCGACCGCGACGGGACGCTCCTTTCCTCCTCTGCCCAGGGCGGCTTGACCGTACATACCACCACCCACCGCCTGAGGTTCGATTGGAAGCACGACGTGGACGGAGGCGCGGCCGGGCTCGAGCTCCTGTTCGCCGTGTCCCCGGCGTTCTCCGCGATCGCCAGGGCGCACGCGGCGTGGGATGCGGCGGGGGGTATCGTGCTCGCCGAGTTCTCCGCCGGCTTCGACTACCGGTTCACCTGGGCTGTCCCGTTCCTCCCGGTCCGGGGATGGCTGGAGGGCGAGGTGTTCATCGACATGAACGGGAACGGCGTCCGCGATCCCGACGAGGAAGGGGTGGCCGGGGCGGTGCTGACCGCCGACCAGAAGAAGGTCTCCACCGGGGATGACGGGCGGTTCCTGTTCCCGCCGCTTGCGCCAGGCACCTACACGCTGACCGCGGAGCGCTTGCCATCCGGCATCCGGCAGAAAGATGAACTCCCGATCACGGTGGAAGTGGCGGTGGGCGGGCGGAGCCGCGTGCCCATTCCCTGCGAGCGGCTCGGGGAGATCCGCGGTGTGGCGTTCGATGACCGTGATCGCAGCGGGACCCGCGACGGCACTGAGCCTGGGCTAAAGGGCATCGTCGTCATCCTTGTCCGGGGAGACACGGAGTGGGCCCGGGCCACCTTCACCGATTCCTCAGGCCGGTTCGCGTTCCCCGGCCTTCCTGCCGGGCGGTACATGGTGCAGGTGGAGACGGGATCGCTGCCCGAACGGTACGAGCTCACGACCCCTGGGGAAATCCCGGTGGGCCTCGCCTCCGGTGAGGTGGCGGACGTCACGTTCGGGGTCTGGCAGCGGCCGCGGCAGGTGGTGATCACGTACCAGCCACCGCTGGCCGACTTCACCTGGAAGCCGGCGGTGCCGGTGGCCGGGCAGCCTGTGCGGTTTGACGCGTCCGGCTCACTGGACATGGACGGCGAGATCGTGGCCTACGCATGGGACTTCACCGGGGACGGCACCGCCGACGCCACCGGCCCGACCGCAGAGTGGACGTTCGCCGAGCCCGGGTTGTACCTGGTGGTCCTCACCGTGACCGATGACGCCGGGTTGCAGGACCGTCTGGAGCTCCCAGTGCACGTCGCCCCTGCGCCCTGAACGCCGGCACGGCGGCGTCAACCCATAGGCCTTGGCGGCGATGTCGGCCCTTCCGGGCCATCCCAGCCGAACCGGGTGAGGTTGGTCCGCCCGTGGACATCGAAGGCCACGCCCTCCTGCTCCAGGAGCTCCTGCTGCTCGTTCCCGATGCTCACCTTGCCCTTGGCATTGATGACCCGCTGCCAGGGGACCGGGGGGTCCACCGGGTGGACCTCCAGCGCGGCCAGGGCCCAGCCCACGATCCGGGCGTCGCACGGCGGGCCCACGAGGCGAGCCACCTGGCCGTAAGTGGCCACCTTTCCCAGC
Organism: Candidatus Acetothermia bacterium; assembly: GCA_024653305.1. Classification (NCBI taxonomy): domain Bacteria; phylum Candidatus Bipolaricaulota; species Candidatus Acetothermia bacterium. The sequence continues at coordinate 16,325 of JANLFW010000009.1, forward strand.
GGGATCTGCCGCACCACTCGGTAGATGCGCTCGTACAGGGTGCTCATCGTGCTCCTCCCTCAGTCCGTCGGTCGGACGGAGCACTCCACGGTCCAGCCCCGCTTCGGGGCCTCGGCCAGGAACCGGTCTCCGGAGAGCGCCTTCTCGATGGGGATCGCCCCCGCGGGCAGCTCGCCGCGCACCGCCTGGGCGAGGACGATCGCCGCGTGCCAGCCGGTGAGCCGCTCCATGGCCCGGAACCCGGTGGCCGGATCGTAATGGTCCACAACCTGCACGCGCGCCTGGGCCGGGCGGCCGCCCTTGCGCCCGTCGGCCCGCACGTGGATCACGCACACGTCCCGCACGTCAGGGTCGAACAGGACCTGGTCCAAGAGGGCCAACAGCACCTCCCGCGGGATGATCGCGCTCTGGCCCACCGGGAGGGGTTCCTGGGAGAACAGCCCAAGGTCGCGCAGGGCGCGGAACAGGAGGCAATGGCCGGGGTAGCGGAGGGTCTTGTTCTCCAGGGTCCGCAGTCGGCCGGCGAACGTCCACGGCATGGTGGACAGGCCCCCGGAGGTGACGAACGCCTCCAGGCGCCCCAAAGGGGGTAGATCCAGCTCCTCCAGTTCAGACAGGGCCGGCACCGGGGTGACGGCGCCGTCCCGCAGAAAGTAGGCGTCGCCGTCGTACTCGTTGATCAGGCCGCCAGCGCTGAACAGGAGGGCATACCCCCACGGGGGCTTTGGGTCCTCAGGGAGCCCGCCGTCGTAGATCCGCACCTCCTCAGCCGTGTCCAAGAGGGACATCGCGGCCAGGGCCAGGGTGATGTTCATCCCCGGGCCCATGCCGCAGTCGGGAACCACGGTGATCCCGGCCCGCTCCGCGTGGGGGCCGAGGAGGAGCTCTTGGCGCACGATCCCGGTATGCCCGCCCAAGTCCACCATGTGCACCCGGGCAGCGATGGCGGCCTCGGTCAGCGCCAGGTTGAACCGGTACGGCACAGCGGACAGGAGACCATCCACCTCCGCCAGCACCGGTGCCAACGCGGTGGGCTGGGCCACGTCCCCGACCAGCGCCTGCGCCACTTCCTGCCCCGCAAGCGCGTTGACGCGCGCCGCCCCGGCTTGGGCGGCCCGGAGGTCCCGGTCGACCAGCGTCACCCGTTCTGCGTCCCCGTGTCGGGCCAGGTCGTAGGCCGCAGCCACCCCTTGCCTTCCCGCACCGGCCACCGCGTACCGATATCCCACCACGGTCCTCCTCAAATGGAGGGTAGCGGGCGTGGGCGGCGCCTGCCAAGTTGGGACCGGGAATGATCACGGGTCCCTGACACTAGCTCGTCGGCTCGCCCTGGGCCTCAGGCTCGATGAGGGCGTTCATCCCCCCGCAGCCGCCCTGGCTTATCGCCACCTCGCATAGCCCGCGGTAGCAGGAGCCGTGGGCGGTGAGGCCATAGGCGGCCGGGGAGATCCCGCGTTCCTGGAGCGCTCGGGCCACGTAGTAGTCCGGGCGCACGAACTTCAGCCACTGGAGCACCGCTGCACGTACCTCCGTGGCGGCGAATCCCTTGTTGTGGACGAGGTAGGCGGCCAGGCCCTTGCCGCTGCGGACCAAGTTGCACCCCCGCCCTCCCTTCTCGCAGCAGCAGCAGCGGGCCATGGTGTTGTCGTCGCAGCACGGGGCGACGAGCTGGCTCAGGGCGTCCTCGAACACCTGTCGTTCCGCCGGGGTCAGGGTGACCGTGTAGAACCAGTCGAGAAACTGGGGCAGGTTCGCCCATGCCAGGGGGATCCCGTAGCTCGTGTCCGTGCCGGGGGTGGGGATGACCTCCGCGTGGATGCGTTGCAGGACCTCGATATCCTCCTCCGCGGCGTAGGTGAACATCACCGGCCACGTCAGGAGAAGGGCCAACACCGTCCCCATCAGGGCCCAGTGCCACCGCGTTTCCCAAGCCACTTCCTGAACCATAGATGCCTCCATTCGTACACGAAGAGGTGGCCAAGGATGACCGGGCGTTATGGAGGGATGGTGCAGGGGGCGTGGAGGCGCGGCGCAGGAGAAGACGTGGAGTACTTGCCCCAGGCCGGGCTTCAGGCGTCCTTGTCCTCTCCGGCCGGTTCCACGTGGACGGCCACGGAAACCTCCCCACTCAGGGCGCCGCGCACGGCCTGCTCCACCTGGGACGCGATGGCATGGGAATCCTGCACGGAGATGGTGGGGTCGACCTCGATGTGTACGTCCACGAACACCCCCCGGCCTACGGAGCGGGTCCGCAGCTTGTGCCAGCTCTTTACGCCATCCACGCCCGTGATCGCCCGGGCCACCTTGCCTTGCTCGGCCTCGCTCAGGGCACCCTCGGTGAGCTCGTAGACGGCCTTGCGCAGGATCCCCACCGCTGCCCACCCGATCAGGACGGCCACGGCGATCGTCGCGGCCTGGTCCCCCTGAGCGAACCCGAGGGCCGCGACCCCCCCTCCACACAGCACCGCTACCGAGGAGAGCGCATCGCTGCGGTGGTGCCAAGCGTTGGCCTCCAAGGCCGAGCTGCGCAGTCGGCGGGCGACCCGACGCGTAGCCCGGAACAACCACTCCTTGGAGAGCACAGACATCGCGGCGACCCCAGCGATGGCCGGGCCGGGGGCGGACATTCCCCCGCGCAACAACGCCGCCACCGCCTCCCAGGCGAGCCACCCGCCCGCGGCGACCAGGGCCAGGGCCACAAGCGTCGTGGCCAGGGTCTCGAACTTCCCGTGCCCATAGGCGTGGGAGCGGTCGGCCGGCCGCCGGGCCAGGCGCAATCCCCCGATGACCACGAGGTCGGTAGCCATGTCGGAAAGCGAGTGGACCCCGTCGGCAACCAGGGCCATCGACCCGCTGAGAAAGCCCACCCCGAACTTGAGGCCGGTCAGGACGAGGTTGATCCCGACCCCGATCAGGGTGATGCGCAGCCCTTCGTCCCTCCATCCGGCCATGGCGGCCGAGTATAGCCAGACTAGGCAGCGCGGACCACGATCCGGTCGCCGTCGCGGACGCTCGCGAACACCTTGGGATCACCGAGGACGCGGCCGACGGGGTTCACGGCGCTGGCGGGACGGATCTCGCCGGGATGGCGGGAAGCCGGGGTGGGTCCGAAGAAGATGCACAGGGCGTTCCCAGGGGGCCAGTACCCGATGTCCCCTGCCTCCACCGTCTCCACCTGAGCTTCCGGTCCGGCCCGGACTGGGATTGCGAAGTACACCTCGTCCCCCCATCGTCGGGCCTCAGCCTCGATGGGCAAGGCTTGGACGATGGCCCGCACCGTGGCCGGCGCGAGGTCCGAGGACAGCTGCGCCGAGACCCTCCCGATCGCTTCGCTCTCGATCACGATCTCCATGGCTCGAGCTCGCCTGCGGCCAGGGCGGCCAGGTTCGCCGCGATCCAGGTGGGGCAGATCCCCTGGCGGGCGATGTCCTCCCGGGCGGACACACCGGACAGCACCAGGGCGGTGTCCATCCCCAGGTGCTGGGCGCCGAGGATGTCCGTCTCCAGCCGATCACCGATCATGAGCGCCCGCTCGACCGGGGCCCCGACCAACTCCAACGCGACGCGGTAGGGGGTCGCGGAGGGCTTGCCCAACACCTCTTCCGGCTCGAACCCCATGCCCACCAGCGCCCCCACCACCGCCCCGGCCCCGGGGACGAGCCCGTGCTCGGTGGGGTAGGTGGCGTCGCGGTTGGTGGCGAGGAACCGGGCTCCCGCAAGCAGGCCCTGGAGGGCCTGGTTGAGCTTATCGTAGGTCAAGGTGCGGTCCATCCCGACCACGATCCACTGCGCTTGTTCCGGTGGGACCGGGGTGTGGCCGGCGAGGGCCATCTCCTCGACCAGTCCCTGTTCACCCAGGCACCAGAACCGCACCGGGCCGTACTTCTCTCGCAGGTGGTGGGCGGCCACGTAGGCGCTGGGCACGACCTCGTCCGCGGTCACGGGAAAGCCTACGTCCCTGAGCCGTGCCGCCATCTCCTTCCGGGAGCGCGTGGCGTTGTTGGTCAGGAGGACGACCCGGCCCCGCTCCCGGAGGCGGGCCAGGGCTTCCGCCGCTCCGGGGATAGGCTCGCGGCCGTGGACCAGGACGCCGTCCACGTCCAGCAGAAACGCGGAATAGCGGTCCAAGGGGGACCGATGCGTGCCCGGTCTCGGTGTCATGGGCTCAATGATACCGGGTTCCACAGTAGGTTCGCCTGTGGTTGACACGGCGCACGTTTTGGGCATAGAATTGAACGTTACCGGAGGGATGGTCGAGAGGCCGAAGACAACGGCTTGCTAAGCCGTAGCCAGGCTGTTGAGGCTTGGCCGTGGGTTCGAATCCCACTCCCTCCGCCAACAAGGGGGTTCGAGGTTCGCAAGTTCTCAGTTCCTGGGATTGTACTTCGAACTTCCAAACCGTAAACTCGCAACCGTAGTGATGCGCCCGTAGCTCAGGGGACAGAGCGCTGGCCTCCGGAGCCAGAGGTCGCAGGTTCAAATCCTGCCGGGCGTACCAGACGACTCCAGATTGAGAACGCCGAGCCCGGCATGTGGTGCGGTGGGCCGAGGCAACGCGTACTCGATGGCGATCTCTTTATTGCCAACCGTTACCTGACGCACGAACGATTGCAGGATCTCCCGTTGGGTCGATGTGGGCTCCGAGGCGAGGTTCTCCCTCAAAAAGGCCACCCGGCGCAGCACGTCAGCCTTGTCCACTCGACACTCCGTTGCGTGCGCGATCTGCACCTCTAGATCCCGCAGACGCTCCTCCAGGACCGCCAGTGTCGCCTGCCGCTCCTGGATCCGTCGCCAGATCGTGGGGGTCGAGCTTGACCGCCCTTCCAGGGCATCGACGAGCCGTTCCAGGCGCCCCTGCACCTCGAGGATCTGCCCCTGAAGGCTCGCCCGCTCGTCCTCGAGGCGCGGCAGCTCCGCATCGAGTTCGCGTTGCGTAGCCTCGATCAAGCTCGCTACGTTCTCCTCGGCCAGCAGGACGTCCCGGATGCGCTCCAACAGCAACTGTTCGAGCCAGTCCTTAGGGACCATCCGCGCGGGGCAGGCCGATCGGCCTGAACGCCAGAAGGTGCCGCAAACGTAGTACCAGTACCGGCGTTGCGGGGTGAGTCCGTGCGCGCCGCTCCCGGCAGGTTTGGGCCGCAGCGAACGTCGCCTCATCAACGACCGGTTCGCACCAGTTCTCAATCACGACCTCACGGTCCTCGGGAGCAAGGTACCGGGCGTTCGGGCTCGAGAACTTGATGTGCAGCGTCCCAACGTAGATCGGGTTGGACAAGACCGAAAGCACACGGTTGACCGACCACGCCCCTCCTGCTCGCGTGCGGAGCCCCTCCCCGTTGAGCCGGTCTGCGATCTCCTTTGCGCCATGTCCCTCGTGTACGTACTCGCGGAAGATGCGCTTCACGAGAGCGGTTTCGTCGTCTTTCGGGACAAGTGTGAACCGCCGGGCGCGCCCCTCTGCCTTCTCGACCCGGGAGAAGCCGTAGGGTGCGGTATTGAGCGGATACGATCCCCTTCGCGCTGCCTGGCGCATACCCCGCATCACGTCCCGGGCAAGAACCTTCGGAAAATATGAGTTGAACGCATGAAGGAGGCCTTCCGTGAGGGCCGCCTCGGGGCCCGTTGCGAGGGGTTCAGAGATCGATACGACCGCCACGCCCTTCTTCGCCAGGCGGTCTCTGTACAGGAGCGCGTCCAAGTTGTCACGGCTGAAGCGCGAATAGCTCCACACGAGGATCGCGTTGAGTTCGTCGCTGTGGCTTAGGGCGAAGTCGACCATCTGCTGAAACCCGGGGCGCTGGTCGGTCGTCCCGCTCCAGCCATCGTCCACAAACTCGCCAACGATGGTGTGTCCCCGCTCAACGCAGTGTTTGCGTAGGGCCTCGGGCAGCGGGGTGCGCCCGTCAAGCGGAACCACCGGGACGACTAACGGACGGGCGGGTGTATCCTCCCCGGGGAACAGAGGGGGATGACGTGAGATCGCAGAACGGGAGGTACGGTCCGGCGTTCAAGTCCAAGGAGGCGCTGCGCGCCGAGGGCCGGGGGGGCAGAAGCCGAGGTGGCGAGGGCGTACGGGATCCACCCGGTGACCCTGTCCACCTGGAAGCGGCGGTTCCTGAGAGCGGGGGCCGGAGGTGTTCGGGGGCAAGGAGGAGGTCAGGGCGTACGAGAAGAGGATCGCGGACCTGGAGCGGGTGGTGGGCGAGAAGTGGAGATCGCGCTCCTGACAAATCTCTTGAAGGGGCGCTGACGGTGAACGACCACCCGGCGTACGGGCACCGGCGGATCGGGGCTGAACTCCGTGCCCGCGGGCTTCCGGTGAACCACAAGCGGCTGCGGAGGGGGCTCAACCTGTGGGACCTGGCGTTACCCCGGAACGTGGCCGAGCGGGGTGCGGAGGATCCTGAGGGAGGCACGGGGCAAGCTCGACCTCGTGCAGGGAAGAGCGATGGGGCCGCTCCAAGCCCTCTCGGCGGACTTCACGGAGCTCCGGTACACCGGAGGGACGAGGAAGGCGCACCTGATGGCGCTGGTGGACGTGGGGAGCGCGTGGGCGCCGGGGTGGGCGGTGGGCTCGAGCGCGGACCGGGCCCTCGCCCTGCGATGCTGGGAGCGGGTGAAGGAGGCGTTGGCGCACGTGGGCCACGGGACAGAGGGGCTGATCGTGCACCACGACGAGGACGCGGTGTACACGAGCTACGACTGGCTGCAGGCGCCCCTGATCCGGGACCGGGCGCGGGTGTCCTACGCCGAACGGGGTGCCAAGGACAACCCGTGGATCGAGTCGCTGTGGG
>JANLFW010000009.1:23128-62251 GCA_024653305.1 Candidatus Acetothermia bacterium
AGCAGATGCGGTACTACAACATGAAGCGGAGGGACTCCGGGGTGGGGTACGTGCCGCCTGTGGAGTGCCTTCGAGCACGGGGGATCCACCCGCCGGTCTTAGTCGAAACCGGCCCTCCAAGTGGTTCCGTTTCCGGGGCGCAGGTCCGACACCACCTGACCGATGAAATTAAGCAATGTGTTCTTAGCCAATAGCCGGCCGCTGAGCTCTAAGTGTGCCACTCTCTATCCCTCCAATAAATCTTTCGGTGTCTTGCGGCCTCTTGCAGTCCGCTCGAAGTCGTCGTCGAAGCTGATGATCGTAAGTCCATAGCGCTCTGCAACCACATATTGATAGGCATCGTCAAAATCAAGGCCGAACCGCTGTGCGATCTGAGCTAACTCCCTCGCATCCTTAGCGGATAGCCTCAGCAGACGGACTCCACCAGTTATGATGAGGTCCTCCACAAATCGTACAAAGACGTCAAAGAGCTTACAGCGAAACAGGACAATGCCCACAGAGTAAAGTGAGAACTCCGAGATGTGGAGCCTCTCCCTGGGAATGGATCGCAAGAGCCTCTCAACCTCATCCGCCCTATCCTGATCAAGGAGGAGTTCCAGAAAGATGTTGCTGTCAAGCAAATACATCAGTCTCCCCACCACTCAAGAATCTTGTGTTGGAGCTCAACAGAGGTGTATTTACCCCGCAAATCGCGCAGCGCTCCCCTCCAGTCGAGCTTTAGCTCGCCCTTCTTTTCCGCTTTAAACCCAGCGACTCGCCTCTCCAGGAGGAACTCCACGAAGTCCCGCACCTGCTGCTGGAGTTCGGGCGGCAGTTGATCGACCAGCTCCTTCAGCGTCTGCATGGTTCACCTCCCCCTTGCACTACGCGGGATGTTCTCACTACCCAAATCGGGCCTTCCGCCTTATTTCTTACCCAGGCTTTTGATCTCTTCCACCACATCGTGAACGGTCAGCCCCTTGAGCCACTCTTCCCGATCCCGGGTATAGTCGCCGCTCCCCGTTTCGAACTGCTGGAGGAACCGCACCATCCCGATAGGCCCCAAGGCCTTGGCCAGTGCCTCAATACCCTGCTCCCTAATCTGAGCTGGGGTTGCCTTTGGAATAGCCGTCTTCCGTCACCTCCATAAGCCATAGGATAGGGTTCTCAACTCTTACATGCAAGCTGCTCTGAAGTTCTTTAGCTTTAGCCAGCATTCGGTCATCGGTGGTGAGCAACACATCAGCACCCCTGCTTCGGCACAGGCGATATGTAAAGCGTCGAGGGCTTTGAAACCAAGCCGTTCGAGCTCCTCGGCTCGAACCTGCACCGATTCGGTCACGCTCTGCTTCACTTGGGCCATGAACGCCAGGGACCGAAAAAGCGGGGGAGCAGAGGAGACGGGGGGCATGGGAGCGTACCTTCTTCGGACTGGTCATCAAAGGGCCTGTTCAAGCAACATACGTCAAGATAGATGAGCATCCTCCCCTAGGCTGAACAGCACGCAAAGAACAGCCCTCTCCGCCGCGTGACCATCGCCGTAGGGCCACCCTAATTCCACCCCAGGCCGAGCCTCTAAGGCCGCCTGAACAATCCGCCCCGGGTCGGAGCCCACGAGGGTGTTCCACCCTGCCTCCACCGTCTCCACCCATTCCGTCTCCTCCCGCAGGGTCACACAAGGCACCCGAAAGAAAAAGGCCTCCTTCTGGACCCCGCCCGAGTCGGTGAGGATCACCCGGGCGTTCTTCTCCAAAATCAGCATGTCCAGGTAGGAAACCGGATCAAGCACTTGTACATCCATTGGGCGAAGACCTATCGCATCCAATTGCTTCCGCGTGCGAGGGTGAACGGGAAGGATCACAGGAAGGACCTCCCGCGCTATTTGCTCCAGGCCCTCAAAAATGGCCCGCAGCCGTTCCGGCTGGTCGGTGTTCTCCGACCGGTGGACGGTGGCCAGGGCATAGCCCTTGGGCTCAAGGCCGAGCTCCCCGAGTATCCGGGACTTGCGCTCGGCAAGCTCCCCGTAGAGGAGCACGGCGTCGTACATGACGTCGCCGGTGTTGGCTACTACGGGTCCGTGGTGCGTAGTCCGTGGTGCGTAGTGCGCTGTGCGTGGTCCGTTGTGCGTGGTCCGTGGTCCCATAGTCTGCGGTGCGTCGTCAAGGGGGAGGAGGTGGCCGGCGTTGAGGATGTTGGTGAAGCCTTCGCGGCGGAGGTTTTCCACAGCGGTCTTGGTCGGGCAGAAAAGAAGGCTTGAGACATGGTCGGTGAGGAGCCGGTTGATCTCCTCGGGCATCCGCCGGTTGAAACTGCGCAGGCCCGCCTCCACGTGGGCTACGGGGATGTGGAGCTTGGCTGCGGCCAGGGCTCCGGCCAGGGCAGTGTTGGTATCCCCGTAGACCATCACCAGGCCCGGCTTCTCCTTGAGGAGCACTTCTTCAACGCGTTTTAGCATCTCGCCGGTTTGGCAGCCATGCGTGCCGGAGCCCACGCCCAGGTGGTAGTCCGGGGCCTTCAAACCCAGCTCATCGAAGAAGACCTGGGACAGCTCGTAATCGTAATGCTGGCCGGTGTGGAGCAGAACTTCTACGAGCTGATCACAACGCTCCTCATTGTAATGGGCGATTGCGCGAAGAATTGGGGCAGCCTTAATAAATTGAGGCCTGCAACCGACAACGTCAATAATCTTCATGTGCTCCTCGCTTATTCGCCGCACAATCCGCACTTGCGAGTCTACTTTCCTTATCTAATGCCACTTTGCCAAGTACTTCGACGTCCGCAACGGAATGAGCATCCATTCTCGAGGGTCATTCGGTGCCCTACGGCTGTCGTTCATAGATCACCTTCCCTTCCTGTAGAGCGGTCCTGTAGATGAGACCGATTGAGTCCTTATAACGCTCAAGATCTTCCGAGGTGGCCACCACCACATCCACCGCCTGACCTACCCCGATCAGATTCATGTAGATGCGCTGAGCCAAATGTCTTTGATGAACACCAGATTTAACGACTAACAGGTCTAAATCGCTGTTTGGGACCATTCTCTCGCGTGCTGCGGAGCCAAAGAGTCTTATCGGGGTCCGCAACTTCCACAATCCGTCGTACAATCTCATCGAGCACGCGAGGGGACACCGTGCGCACACTCATCGCCCATCAACCTCCCCTGGACCTTCGGCCCTCAATTCTACTCCTCTGGCGCCTGAACGGCTCCACGTCTTGACCATCAACGATGACGGCTCGCGCCAAAGAATGCTCGTATGCTATGGACCACGTACTCTTGCTCATCCTCGGTGAGCTCGGGGAACATGGGAAGGGAGAGGACCTCGCGGCTCGCCCGCTCGCTCTCCGGAAGGTCCCCCTCATGGTAGCCGCGGCCCTTAAAGCAAGGTTGCAGATGGAGCGGCAGAGGGTAGTAGACCTCGGTGCCGATCCCATGCTGCTTGAGGTGCTCCCGCAGGGCGTCGCGACGGCCATCTTCGACACGGATTGTGTATTGATGAAAGATGTGGGTGCGATCCGGAGCCCTGTAAGGTAGCACAATCCCTGGCAGGCTGCCGAGGAGTTCATCATACCGATCGGCGATCCGCTGGCGGGCGGCCGTCCACTCCGCCAGGTGGGGCAGTTTAGCCCGGAGGATCGCGGCCTGGAGGGCATCGAGGCGGGAGTTGTAGCCCACCATGTGGTGGTAGTACTTGGGCTTTGAGCCGTGGACCCGAAGCAGCCGAACCCGCTCGGCAAGATCGTCGTCGTTCGTCACTACCATCCCGCCATCGCCATAGGCCCCGAGGTTCTTGGTGGGGAAGAAGCTGAAGCAACCGAGGTGGCCAATCGTACCCGCTTTGCGGGTTGGTCCGTGGTGCGTAGTGCGTTGTCCGGAGTATTCGGCGCCAATGGCTTGGGCGGCGTCTTCGACCACGTAGAGGCCGTATTCCTTGGCCAGGGCCATGATCTCGTCCATGTCGGCCATCTGGCCGTAGAGGTGGACGGGGATCACCGCCTTCGGCGGAGTCCGTGGTCCGGAGTCCGTGGTCAAAATACGCCTTACATCGGCGGGGTCGAGATTGAAGGTGTGGGGGTCGATGTCCGCAAACACCGGGGTGGCCCCCAAGTTGTGCACCACCCCGGCGGTGGCGAAGAAGGTGAAGCTCGGGACAATCACCGCATCGCCGGGGCCGATCCCGAGCGCCCTGAGGGAAAGGAGAAGGGCGTCGGTGCCGCTCGCCACGCCGATGGCGTGCTTGACCCCACAGAACTCGGCGACCTCCCGCTCCAAGGCCTCCACCTCCGGGCCCATGATGAATCGCCCCGAGGCCACCACCCGGCCGATGGCGGCGTCGATTTCGGGCTTGATGGCCTGATACTGACGGGTTAGGTCAAGAATGGGAATGTGCATGCCTCATCTCCTTTTGTCCGTGGTGCGTGGTGCGTGGTCCGTGGCCCACAGCGTGACCGCAGCTTGCTCTGAAGGTAGCGGATGAAACCGTTGAGAAGCTTCTTCACGCCAACGGCTTCAGTATACAGCTGGTCGAACTGCTCTTGGCTAACGTACCCCTGGTCGAGAGCGATGTAAAGATGGGATTGGAGCTCGGATGCAGACCTGAAGGCATAGCTTAGAAAGCGGATGAACTCTTGGTCTGACCGACTGTCGAACCCCTCGGCGATGTTTGCCATGATGGACACAGCGGCTCGCTGCAACTGGTCCTTCAGCCCGAAATCCTTGGCAAGGTCGGTCTTCTTGGACACCGCGTACACGGAACCAGCCAAGCTCCTGGCCGCCTTCCAAGCTTCGATGTCCTCGAACCGCTCAATGGCCATCACTCACCGCTCCCAGCACAGGGCGCTGGGGTCTGAGACCCACGGACCATGCACTTACGGACTATGCACCATGGACTATGCACTATGCACCTCGGACCACGGACAACGCACTACGGCCCCCCCTCCAACTCCACCCGGTCACCGCTCTTTCGGTAGCGGCGGCCGCAGGCACTGCACACAGCCGCATCGCCCTCGAACCGAAGGCTAACCCCACATTGGCAGGCCCACCCGATTTGCCTTGCCGGCACCCCGGCCACCAGGGCGTAGCGGGGTACGTCCTTGGTCACCACCGCCCCTGCGGCCACGAACGCCCACTCCCCGATCGTCACCCCGCACACGATGGTCGCATTGGCCCCGATGGACGCCCCGTACTTCACATGGGTGGGAAGGTAGTCCTCGCTGCGGTTGCGGGGGAACGCGGAACGGGGCGTCTTGACGTTGGTAAAGACACAGCTTGGACCACAGAACACGTAATCTTCGAGGATCACGCCCTCGTACACCGACACGTTGTTCTGGATCTTCACGTGGTTGCCGATCTTCACATTCTTGGCCACGAACACGTTCTGGCCGAGGGTACAGTCCTCCCCAATTTCCGCCCCAGCCATCACGTGGGAGAAGTGCCAGATCTTCGTGCCTCGGCCGATCTTGGCCCTGGGGTCCACGTAGGCCGACTCGTGCACGAAGTGGTCGCTCATCTCGCCTCCGAAAGCTGTCGGGTCGCCTCCTCCAACACCCGCACCACCGGCACTGCGCTTTCCCCATCGGAGAGAGGCCGTTTCCCTTCGGCTACGCACTCCAGGAAGTGGGCTAGCTCAAGCTTTAAGGGCTCCCCGTGGCCCTGGAAGACGACCTCGGCCCCTTCGTCTCGGCTGGTGAGCTGAGGGGTGATGGCCTTCCGGTGAAACGTCACGGTCTGCTCCACCTCATCGTACACCAGCATTCCTGCCTCCCCGATGACCGTGAGCCTCCGCCGCTTCTCCGGCCACAGCCAGGACGCGTGCAGGTGGGCCCGGATGCCCCCAGGGAACCGTAAGTGCAGGTACACATCGTCCTCAACATTTGGCTGGAGCGCAGCCTGCCCCACCACCCTCACCTCGCCAGGCTCACGCCCAACAAGGTACAAGACGACAGCCACGTCGTGAACCCCGAGGCTCCACAAGGCGTTCTCCACCGACCGGGCGCGGCCCAGGTTGAGCCGTTCCTGGTGGAGGCTCCAGATTTCGCCGAGGGCCCCCGAGTCCAGGAACTCCTTGATCCAGCGGACGGCCGGCTGGTAGAGGAGGAGGTGCCCCACCATGAGCACCCGCCCCCGCTTTCTGGCCAGGGCCACGAGCTCTTCGGCCTCGTGAGTGGCCAGGGCTAGGGGCTTCTCCACGAACACGTGCTTTCCGGCAAGGAGGGCCTCCTTGGCCAAGGCGGAGTGGGTTGCCGCGGGGGTGGCAACGGCCACGGCCGGAAGATCGGACTCGAGGAGAGCATAGTGGTGGAGGTAAAGGGGCACATCGGGGTAAAGGATGCTCAACTCGGCCCGCAGATCGGGGCGGATCTCGGCGATTCCGCCAAGGGCCCCAAGCTCGTGAAGCGTGCGGGCCAGATTCTTGCCCCAGCCCCCGGCGCCGATCAGTCCGACCTTCATAACAGGGTGATCCGCTCCCGGTGCTCCCGCACGTTTCGGGTGGCGTTGCGGGTGTCCAGCACGTGCTTGGCGTGGGCCACCAACCAGGCGTAGTCGATGCTAGTATGGTCGGTGGCGATCACCACCAGGTCCTGGGCGCCGACGAGGTCGGCGGTGAGGGGCTGGCTTTGCATTGCCAGGGCTCCGTCGCGGAAGCTCGGCACATAGGGGTCGTGGTAGGTCACCTCCGCCCCATCCGCCTGAAGGAGCCGGATCACGTCGAGGGCCGGTGACTCCCGGTAGTCGTCGATGTCTCGCTTGTACGCCACCCCAAGGACGAGGATCTTGGCGCGCGATGGCGCCACCCCGAGCCGATTGAGTACCCGATGCGCCTTCTCCCGCACGAACTCCGGCATCCTCCGGTTAACTTCCCCGGCCAGGGCGATGAAGTGGGTGCTGAAGTTGAGTTCCTTCGCCTTCCACTCCAAGTAGTGAGGATCCACAGGGATGCAGTGGCCGCCCACACCTGGGCCGGGCCAGAAGGGCATGATCCCAAAGGGCTTGGTGAACGCCGCCTCGAGCACCTCCCACACGTTGAGGCCCATCCGGTCGCAAAGGAGCGCGAGCTCGTTCACAAGGGCGATGTTCACCGCCCGGAACGTGTTCTCGAACACCTTCACCAGCTCTGCCACCTTGGCGCTGGAGACGGCCACTACCTGCTGAACGGTCTGGGAGTAAAATGCCATCCCGATCTCTAAGGACTCCGGACCTACTCCCCCGACCACCTTGCACGTGTTCTGCGTGGTGTACCGCTTGTTGCCGGGGTCCACCCGCTCGGGCGAATGCACAAGGTAAAAGTCCTGTTCCACTCGGAGACCGGAGCTCTCCAAGATGGGGAGCATGAGTTCTTCGGTGGTGCCGGGATAGGTGGTGGACTCCAAGCTCACGAGTTGGCCGGGCCGCAGGCCGGCGGCGATCTCCCGGGTGACCCGCTCCACGTACTGCAGGTCCGGGGTGAGATTCTTGGTGAGGGGAGTGGGCACACAGATCACGACCACGTCCATTTCGGGAACACGGGCGAAGTCGGTCTCCGCATGGAGGAGCCCGCGGGCCACAAGGTCGCGGAGCTCCTCGTCCCGAACGTCGCCGATGTAGTTCTCACCGTGGTTCACCTTATCTGCACGCACTGGGTTCTGCTCCACTCCAAGCACCCGGAACCCCACCTTCGCCTTCTCCACGGCGAACGGGAGGCCCACGTACCCGAGCCCTACCACGCCGACCACGGCTGTGCGCTCTCGGATCTTGCGCAAGAGCTTGGCCTTATGGTTGGTCAATCTAGACCTCCTTCGCCTTGCTTAGCGGGCATATAAGCCCCACGTAGCCTGTGCCCACGACCGCCAAGCACATAGGTTCGGCCATTATAACACCTCGTTCGTTGGGTTCATTGGGTTCCGGGTTCTTTGGGTACGTTGAGTTCGTTGGGTTGGTTGGGTTCGTGGGGTGCGTTGGGTTTCACGGCCGAGGAGATACGTGATGAGGGCGGCGACCTGGCGGGCCCAACCGTCCAGCTGGTCGTAGACCCTCTGGAACTCTTCGCGGGTGATGTATCCCTGGTCGAGCGCCACGTACAGGTGACTCTGAAGCTCTGCTCCGAGCTCTTGGCCATGAACAAGCACTGCGTGAACTCCCAGCGTGTTTGCCATCATAGACACCGCGGCCCTGCGCATCTGATCGCAGAGCGCGTAGTCCCTCCTGCTTTCACCCTTGCCTGAGATGTCATACACAACTCGCGCGGTCTCTCTGGCCACCTGCCAGACTTTCAGATCCTCAAACCGCTCCGCCTTCGCCACGATGTGCCCCCTCAAACGGCGCCACCCAATAAACTCAAGGAACTCAACAACGCCGAAGGCTGGTCCTCTCCGTCTCTATGTGCTCGGCGGTGAGCGTGGTGGCGATGCGCAAAATCTGGGTTTATGGTGCTTACGCCTCGGAGATTTCGATCGTGGCTCGATATCCCAGGCGTTCGAGGAGATCCTCACAATCGTCCCAGGTCAGCCCGAAGGCACGCACATCGGCCAGCCCAACCGCGCGATTACATCGCGAACACTTTCAAAATGAGCTTCTTCAAATTCCCCCTCCCTCATGGCCTCCTCAGCCCAATGGACGAGCCCCTCCAAGCCGATGCGATGGCTGAGGTACTCCTTGATCCGTTGCACAACGTCCTCTCGAGTGATCATGTCGCCTCACCTCTCCCCCACGATCTTCCGATGGTCCTTATCAACGGCGATCTCGATCGTATACCCAAACGGCTTCGGCCAACACTGTCGCTCCAAAACGGCCCTGCGCCGTGAGATCTTTCCATTGCGGATCGCCTCCTCGCTTTGCAGCGGGCCGTAGTGTTCATACGGCGCACCGAAGGGATGAGCATTCGGACACCGGGAGGGAATGTAGAAGTTGTCCAACACCTTGCCCTTTTCAACCAGATCTTGGGGAACCCCTGCCGTTGGGGGAAACTCGGAAAGGAGCTTGGCCACCACGTGTCCCCACGCTTCTTGACCTAGAGAAAGATGCAACGCCTTGACCGCCTTCTCCGCTGCTTGATGGGCCGCAAAGCATGCCCATTCGTGCCGGCCCGCCCGCCGCGAGTCCGCAGCCTGCTCGAAGTCCCGCTCCGCCTGAGCCAACCAGTCCCGAGCACGGTTCCCCATGGGCTCACCCTACTCCATTGTACCTACCCGACCCCGAGGATCCCTGCCATGGGTCCATTCCCACCACTTCACCGGACATCGGGCGCCCGCGCTCGTTTGCACATCCAGGCCCAGGCCGTCTCCACGATCGGCTCAAGCGCTGTGTACCCCGGCTCCCAGCCAAGCTCCCGCCGGGCCCGGCTGGGGTCGGCCACGAGGACTGCAAGAGCCCCGCTCAGCTCACTGCCACGCCCCAAGCCATTCCTCTCGAGAGATGCCTCCTTGCTTCAAAATCCGTCTCAACAGATCGACGCTGACCGTCTCACGGTGAGGGTTGGGAAGGGTGAGGACCACGTCTCCCTTCACCATATACGGGTGCTTCCCGCCTCGGTAAGGGCCATCAAACCCGAGTTTTCGGAGCACCCCCACCAGGTCGCTCCACGAAACCGGCGCGAGCCTAGCCTCCAATTTCGAGCCCTTCGGGCTCCTCGATGCGGTGCCCCCCTACAGGAGGAATGGCTAACCCTCGCCTCAACCGGACAAGGATCCACCCCTCAAGCACCTCTTTCAGGTTCTGCCGACACTCCTCCAACGTCCTCCCCGTAGCCCACACCCCACCGAGCCCGGGGATCTCCCCATAGTACGGCTCCTCGTCCTGAATGAGCTCGTACCGTGCGCCGGAGAGCGCCGCTTCAATATACTCCGTAATCATTCGCCTCACCTCCTGGGAGGCATGTGAGCCAGAATGGGATCCTCAGTTGACCAGCTTGTCCATCAAGTCCTCAACCGTGTCGTGGCGAACTTCACCCCATTCGTAGGCGCCCCAGTCCCTCGACCACCTCCGCCTTTCGGCCCCCCGATGTTGCATCAACCCACACCGGATGATCCAAGCAACATGAATTGCTCCTCCGACGGTATCGCCTCCACGACTTCAGTGTACATGAACCAGCCCACGGCCTACAACGCCCCGTCGGCTTGATCTACCGCCTGCGGGCGCGCTGCATCCAGGCCCAGGCCGTCTCCACGATGGCCTCCAGGTCCGTGAACTTGGGCTCCCACCCCAGTTCCCGCCGGGCCCGGCTGGGGTCGGCCACCAGCGCCGCCGGGTCCCCCGGCCGCCGGGGGGCTTCCACCGCTGGGATCTTCCGCCCCGTCACCCTCCGGCAGGTCTCCACCACCTCCCGCACCGTGTACCCGCGGCCGATCCCAAGGTTGTACGCCCCGCCCGCCCCTCCCTCCATCATCCTCTCCAGGGCCAGCACATGGGCCCGGGCGAGGTCGGAAACATGGATGTAGTCCCGCACCGCCGTCCCGTCCTTCGTCGGGTAGTCGGTCCCGTAGATCTCCAGGTGTGGCCGCTTCCCCGCCGCGGCCTCGAGGACGATCGGGATGAGGTGGGTCTCCGGGTCGTGGAGTTCCCCGATCTCCCCCTCCGGGTCGGACCCGGCGGCGTTGAAGTACCGGAGGGCGATGTACCGCAGCCCGTACGCCCTGGCGTAGTCGGCCAGGATCTCCTCGACCACGAGCTTCGTCCGGCCGTACGGGTTCTTGGGCTGGGTGGGGTGATCCTCCGGGATGGGCAACGCCACGGGATCCCCGTACACGGCGGCGCTGGAGGAGAAGATGATCGCCTTCACCCCGTGGGCGAGCATCGCCTGAAGGAGGTTCAAGGTTCCAGCCACGTTGTTCCGGTAGTACTTCTGGGGGTCAGCCACCGACTCCGGCACCGAGGTGTGGGCGGCGAAGTGGATCACCGCGCAAATGGGATGCCGGGCGAACGTCCGCTCAACCAGGCACGAATCGGCAAGGTCGCCCTGGATGAACTGCTCGCACAGGACAAGCTCGCGATGGCCGGTGGAGAGGTTGTCCAGCACCACCACCGGGTAGCCACGCCGGAGGAGCTCCTTTACCGTGTGGCTCCCGATGTAGCCCGCCCCGCCTGTAACTAGGATCATCTCCCCTCCTCAATCCGTAATCCGTGACCCGTGATCCGTTACAAAAGCTTTGAGAACTCGTCGGGGGAGAGCTCGGCATCACGCAGGATCTTGCGCAGGAGCCCACGGCCAATCTCTGTACCGGGCCGGAGTCGAGTCATCCCAGGGTCACGCGCTGCACACCCACGAACTCCGGCACCAGTACCTCTTCACCCGTCTCCTCAAGGCAAAGCACAATGGCTTCTTTGATGTTCGCCATGAGTTCATCGAGCGAGCCCCCCCTGAGAGGAGCAGCCCGCCAAGCCCAGCACCTCGCCCACGTAGAAGCCGTCCTCATCCTTCTCGATGACGACGTAGAACTCCTTCCGCACCGCCATCACCCCCTTCTATCCCCAGCGAAATCCTTGCCTCATCGCCCACGAAAAGCTTACGGCCGGTCGCCTGTCCGTCCACGATTACGTTGCGACCGATCACCGAGCCGGTGATCCCCGTCACCCCCTCGATCCTCGCCCCGTCCATGAGGATGCTATCCGCCACCTCGGCATCGCGGACCACGGCCCGGGGGCCGATGGCCACGTGCGGGCCCATGGCCGCCCCCTCCACCACCGCCCCCTCGCCGATGACCACTGGCCCCACGATGCGGCTTCCCCGCACCCGGGCCCCGGAGGCCACCGCCACCGGGCCCTCGATCCGCGTGGCTCGATCCACCTCACCCTCGATCCGAGAGGAGAGCCGATCGAGGAGCAACCGGTTCGCGAGGAGGAGGTCCTCCGGCCGGCCCACGTCCTGCCACCACCCCTCAATCCGGTACGGCAGCACCCGATGTCCATGGTCGATCAGCCACTGGAGGGCATCGGTCAGCTCCAGCTCCCCCCGAAACGACGGGCTCACCGCCCGCGCCGCCTGGAACACCCGGGCGTCGAACGCGTACGCCCCCACCACAGCGAGGTTGCTCGGGGGATCGGCGGGCTTCTCCACCAGCCGCTTGAGCCGGCCTCCCTCCACCACCGCCACCCCGAACCGGCGGGGGTCCTCCACCCGAGCCAGGGCCACGGCCGCCGCCGGCTTCTCCTCCCGGAACTGCTCGACCAGGCCGGCCACCCCGTGCTCGAGGAGGTTGTCCCCGAGGTACACGTGGAACGGCTCCTCCCCCACGAACCCCTCCGCACACAGGACGGCGTGGGCAAGGCCCTTGGGCTCGGGCTGCACGATGTACGTGATCTCGATCCCGAACCGCTCCCCGTCCCCAAAAAGCTCGCGAAACTGGCCCTCCACGCTGGGGCTGACCACGATCCCCACGTCGGCGATCCCCGCCTCCCGGATCGCCTCCAGGGCGAACGCCACCACCGGACGCCCGGCCACGGGAAGGAGGTGCTTGGCCAAGGTGTACGTGAACGGCCGCACCCGGGTGCCTCCCCCGCCACACAGGACCACCGCCTTCATCGAGGGCATTCTAATGCGAACCCCCTGTTGCTTGCCCGTACGCCGCTCCTACCATCACCCGCATAGGGAAAGGAGACCCCATGCGCACCGTGCTGGCCGTGACTTTGGCCGCTTCGTTCGCTTGTGTCGCGTGCGGGGAGACGGTCGCGGTCCTTCTCGCCCAGGCCGAGGCGTTGATGCCGCTACGATCTTGGGACCCTGGAGACGGCCATCTGCCTCTACGAACAGGCGTTGGCCCTGGACCCCGGGAACCCAGCGATCCTCACCAAGCTGGCCCAGCTCTGGTACGAGTGGGCGGTGCTCGTGCCCACGGAGCGGGAGGAACCGGGGCTGCGCAAGGCTGCGGACTACGGATTTCAGGCGATGGGCCTCGCGGGCCTCGCTTCTGCCCAGGCCATGCCCGACGCGGAGTTCCAACGGTTCTTGGCCGGGGTCGGCGATCCGGCCGCGCTCCTGTGGGCGGCCAATGGGTGGGGGCAGCTCCTCGGGAAGATGAACCCGTTCTCCGCGTTCTTCGCCCTCCCCAAGATCCGGGCCATGTACGAACGGCTCCTTGCGGTGGACGAGACGTACTTCGGCGGCTCCCCCCACGAGGCGTACGGATCGCTCTTGGCCAACCTCTCCGACTACGGGCTCCTCTTTGGGGTCAAGCTCGCCGACGCCAAACCCCACTTCGAACGGTCCATCGCCCTCGACCCCACGTACCTCGAGGCCTACGTGACCTACGCCAAGGAGTACGCGGTGCGGGCCGGCGACCGGGCCCTGTTCGAAAAGCTCCTCAAGTACGTGCTGGCAGCGACCATCGGCAACTGGCCGTGCTGGAACGAGCACGCCAAGGACAAGGCCCGGGAGTACCTGGCCGAAATCCACCGGTACTTCCCGTGAAGTGGGTCCTGCTCGTGGCGGTGGTGGGGGCGATGGCGGTGGCCGGGCGGCCGCCGGAGGTGCGGCCCCTTCCGTTCGGCTCGGCAGCGCGGGCGGTGGGGGAAGTGGCCCGGGCCCTGGGCGGGGCGGGGGCTGTGCGATCCCTATCCCGAGGCGGCCGGCCCGTTCCTCGCCCTGTTGCGCCACGTGCCAAGCCCGGTACGGCACGCCGTGATCCAGTGGGGGATGAGCCAGGCGCTGGGCTACCCCCTCCGGGCCCTGGCGGGGTTCGACCTCGAGGCGTTCTTCGCCGAGTACACCCGGCGGTATCCGGCGATCGTGCTGGGGTCGCCCGGGGGCGGGGTGGCCTATCTCGCCGCCCTCCTCGACGCCCCGTTCCTCCCCGCGTGGGCTCGTTGGGGTCCGGCACCGCATGGACCCGGACGACCTGGGGACGTACTTGAGCACCGCCCACGGGGCCATGGGGTACCTGCGCCCGGATGGCCGGTTCGAGCTCATCGTCCATTGCGATCCCATCCACGACCGGGACCTGGTGGCCCACGCGTGCCTGATCCGGGTCCAGCTCCTCGCCCTCCCGGAGGCGTACCGGAAGTTCATCCGCAACCACCTCGCCCCGGGGGGAACGCTCATCCTGGCCGAGGGGACCTACCCGTGGCCCCAGGTGGCGCTTGCCCCCGGGGTGTGGCTCCAGGTCGGGGGCCTGGGCGGGATTTCGCCGGAGGAGTACCTGGCCCGGTACCCCCGCCGGGGCCCCTGAGCCTGCGCCGGGAGTCGGAATGGGGGTGCCCCGAGGGTTTCGCCCAAGATCTGCGCGCGTTCACCCAGTCCGAGGGCATCCCCCTCGTGGAGATCCCCGCCGACCACCCGGTGGGCCAGAAACTCCTCCTCCACCCCACCTACGCCGCGCCCCCGGATTGGGCATCGCTGGCGGAATGGCGAGAGTCCCTAGGGGATGGGCTTTCGATCCTGGTGGACGAGCGGTACTGGCCGGACGACCCCTACGCCCCCTTCGCCGTGGCGGCGGAACTGGCCCGGCTGGAGGGGGAATGGGTGCTCGCCGAGCCGCTTACGCTTTCGGCCTCAGAACTGGTGAGGCTCCTGGCCCGGTGATCCCCGACACGGGGGAGGAACGCCCGGGGGCCCTGGCCGTCCCCCACCACCTCGAACGGGATCCCGTAGGCGGCGGAGAGAACCTCCGGGGTCAGCACGGCGGCCGGGGCGCCGTCGGCCAGGGAGCGCCCACCGGCCAATGCCATCACCCGATCGGCGTAGAGGAGGGCATTGTTCGGGTTGTGGGTGGTCACCACAACCCCGATCCCGGCCCGGGCAAGCCCCTGGGCCACCGCAAGCACCCGGTGTTGGTTGGCCGGATCGAGATGGGCGTCCGGCTCGTCGAGGAGGAGGTACCGCACCCCCTGCGCAAGGCCCCGGGCGATGAGCACCAACCGTTGCTCCCCACCGCTCAACGTGGGGAACGTCCGACCGGCCAGGTCCCACAGGCCCAAGGTGCGCAGGGCATCGGCGGCGGCGGCCCGGTCCGCCCGCCCCGGCCGGGAGAGCCACCCCACGTGGGGAGCTCGCCCCATCAACACCACCTCCCAGGCGCTGAACCCGAACGCGAGCTGGTGGAGCTGGGGCACGTACCCGATGCTCCGCGCCCGGACGGCGGCGGAACACGACCGCACCGGCCGCCCGTCCACCACCACCTCCCCCTTCGCCGGCGCGCGCAGGCCGCCTAAGCACTCGATGAGGGTCGTCTTCCCGCTCCCGTTGGCCCCAAGCAGGAACACCACCTCCCCCGGGAAGAGGGCGAACGACACCGCCTGGAGCACCGGCCGACCCGGGAGGTACGCGTAGGACAACCCACGGGCGGCGAGGGTCATCGCCACCCCCCTTGCCGCCGGAGAAGCCGCATGAACAGGACCAAGAACACGGGGACGCCGATGAGCCCGGTCAGCACCCCGAGCGGGATCTCCGTGGGGAGCGCCGTCCGCGCCAGGGTATCGAGGAGGAGGACCACGCTCGCCCCGAGCCCCGCCGCAGCGGGGATGAGGTACATGTGGTCCGGCCCAATCAGGGCCCGGGCGGCATGGGGCACGATCAACCCCACCCAGCCGACGACGCCGCTCACCGAGACCGCGGCCGCGGTGAGGAGCGTCCCCACGGCGATCACCGCCAACCGAAACCGGCCCACCCGAACCCCGAGCGCCGTCGCTTCCCCCTCCCCAAGCGCGAGCAGGTTCAGCCGCCATCGTACGGGAAGGAGAAAGGCCAGGCCGATCGCGCTGGCCACGCCCAACGGGAGGAGGTCCGCCCACCGCACGGTGGATAGCCCCCCGAGAAGCCAATAGGTGATGGCGGGAAGGGTTCCCAATGGGTCAGCCACGTACTTGATCAAGCCCAAGATCGCCGAGAGAAACGAATCCACGAGCACCCCGCTCACCACCAGGACGAGGAGGCCTCCCCCGAACGCCCACCCGATGAGGGCCACCAGCCCCGCCGCAGAAAGCCCCAGGGCAAACGCGAGCGGCTGCACGATGAGCCCGCCACCGGCGAGAAGGGCCAGCGCCGCCCCGAGGCCCGCCCCGGAGCTCACCCCGAGGATCCGCGATTCCACGAGGGGGTTCCGGAACACCCCCTGGAACGCGACCCCGGCCACGCTCAAGTTCACCCCCACCACGGCCGCGGCCAGGGCCCGCGGCAGGCGCACCCGCAGGATGAGGGCCCGCACCACATCCGGGACATCGCCCCCGAACAGGGCCGCCCAGGCACGCCCCGGCCCGATCCCATACCGGCCGAGCGCCAACGACAGGAACAGGAGCGGGACCGGGAGGACGAGGAGCCCCCACGCCAGGGCCGCCCGGCGCGGGTTCACCGGCCCAGGAACGCCGCCCACTCTTCCGGCGTGAGATTGCACCCGTAGAACTCCGCGTAGAACCGGGACACCTCCGCGACCACATCCAGCCCCACCCGGCCCGGATGGAGGAGGTCGGCCATCCACAGGAGGCCGAGGGCCGACTCCGGGACCGGGACGTCCCACGGGGCGACGAGCCGAGGGAGCTTCCACACCCGGCCCGCCTTCACCGCGGCGATGGCCTGCCAATCCGGGTCGCCGAGGATATCCTCCCGCCGCACGTTCCCGTAGGAGGGGATGAAGATGACCTCCGGGTTCCAGAGGAGCATCTGCTCCAGGTTCACGTTCTGCCAGGAACCGCGGAGATCGCGGCTCACCGGGATCCCCCCGGCGAGCTCGATCAGCCGGGCCTGGTACATGTCCCCGCTCGCCACCCGCAGCCGCTCGGTGCCGAGGAAGCAGGCCCGCGGCCGGGCCGCCTCGGGGATGTCGGCGATCGCCGCAGCCACGGAGAAGAGGATCTGATCGTAGAAAGCGACCAGGGCGGCGGCTTTCTCCCCTACGCCCAGCGCCCGCCCGGTGAGCACGGTCGCCTCCCGCACCCCGGCGAACGTCTCCGGAGCATAGAGCAAGCACGGGACACCCAGCTCGGCCAACAGCTCGGCAAGCTGCCGGTGCTTGGCCGCCCCGGCCAGGACGAGGTCCGGGGCCCGGGCCACCACCTCCTCCACCGTGGGCTCGCCGATCAGGATCTTGGCCTCAAGGTCCGGGTCCAGGCAGCCCAGCACCGCCCGCGACCGGGGGTCGTCGGGGAGCTGACCCACGTAGCGGGCGCCGATCAGGACGTCGGCCTTGCCCAGGGCGTACACGTACCAGGTGGCGATGCCGTACGCGCTGACCACCCGCGCCACCGGCGTGGGGACGGTCACCGTCCGGCCGGCCTGATCCACCTGGGTGATCCCTTCCGCCCACCCCACCACCCCCACCGCGACGAGCAGCACGAGAAGCTTCACGTAGCGCATGTCCCCTCCTTTTCCAAGGTCGCCTGACATTCCGCAAGCCAAGTAAGCACGCACTCCACCTGGGCCAGGCGAAACCGGCGCAAAAGACCGGCGAACCGGTCGGCCGTGGCCTGGCGACCGCTCAGGCGGCGGCGCAGGCGCGAGAGCTCCTGGGCCTCGCGGGCGATGAGCTCCTCGGCCCGGTCCGGGGCGTAGCGGAGGAGGAAGTACAGCTTGGCCAGGAACTCCACGCGGATGTCCCGCACGTGGCGGACCGGGGCGAGGGCCCACCCCCAGAACGCGGCCTCCCCGGCCGGGGTGAGGGCGTACACGTGGCGGGGCGGGCGGCCCGGCTGCTCCTCCACCGACCGCCGGGCGAGCCCGTCCTCCTCCAGGCGGCGGAGGACGGAGTAGAGCTGGCTGGTGGCGATCCGCCACACCGGGCCCAAGCCTTGGTCCAGCCGGCGCCGGAGCTCGTAGCCATGGGCCGGTCCGGCCAGGAGTGCCCCGAGCACGGCCTGCTCCACCGGGAACTGGGCGGCCTTCATGGTTCCTCCATGATGGATTAGTCCATTAAAGAATAACCGGCCAGGCGCGGCCGTCAACTCTAGCCCGCCAGGAGAGCGCGGGACAGGAGGGCATGGCCGTAACGGCGTCCGGCGGTGGCCCCCCGGGCCGCCCGCGGCTACGATCACTGGCCATGGGGCGGTGGATCCTGCACGTGGACATGGACGCGTTCTTTGCCGCCGTGGAGCAGCTCGATAACCCGGGACTCCGCGGCCAACCCGTGATCGTGGGGGGCCTCGGCCCCCGGGGGGTGGTGTCCACCGCCTCCTACGAGGCCCGCGCGTTCGGGGTCCGCTCGGCGATGCCCATGGCCAAGGCCCGCCGCCTCTGCCCGCAGGCCGCGTTCCTCCCGCCCCGGTTCGACCGCTACGAGGAGCTGGCCGGCCGGGTACGGGAGATCCTCTCCTCCTACAGCCCCCTCGTGGAGCCGATCTCCCTCGACGAGGCGTTCCTCGACCTCACCGGCACCGAACGCCTGCACGGCCCTCCGGAACGGGTGGCCGCGGAAATCCACCGCCGCATCCCGGCCGAGCTCGGCCTCCCCTGCTCGGTGGGCCTTGCCCCCAACAAGCTCCTCGCCAAGCTCGCCTCGGAGGCAGCCAAGCCCGGTGGACTCCGCATCGTCCGGGAGGAGGAGGTGGAGGGGTTCCTCGCCCCGCTCCCGGTGGACCGCCTGTGGGGCGTCGGCCCCCAGACGACCCGCAGGCTCGCGGAGCGCGGGGTGCATACGGTGGGGGACCTCCGTCAGGTGGACGCGAGCCCCCTCTGTTCCTGGTTCGGCCCGAACGCCGGGGCCCACCTGTGGCGGCTCGCCCGGGGCCTCGACGATTCCCCGGTGGTGCCGGTGCGGGAGGCGAAGTCCGTCTCCCAGGAGGTGACCTACCCCGAGGACCTGCACCGCGAGGACGCGATCGCCCAGGAGCTGCGGCGGCTGGCGCTCGCAGTGGCCGGGCGGCTTGCCGAGGAAGGCCTGCTCGCGACCACGGTGCGCGTCAAGATCCGCTGGTCCGACTTCACCACCCGCACCCGGCAAGTGCGGCTTCCCGAGCCCACCGACCACCCGGTGCTCATCGCCGACGAGGCGGTGGCCCTGTGGCGCCGCGGGGAGGGCCATGGGGAGAGGGGGGTGCGCCTGCTCGGGGTCGGGCTCGCCGGCCTGGTCCCGGCCACGTTCCGCCCCTTACACCTGTTCGCCTCCCCCCGCCTGACGGAGGCCATCCACGAGGTGCGCTCCCGGTATGGCCCATCCTCCCTGTCCCTCGGGTTGGACAAGGGGCAGGAGGCCCGTTAGAGCCGGCGGGCGTGCTATACTTGAGGCAATCTGGATACTTGGGGTGGTGAACATGAAACGTTGGGGGGCCTTGTTCGCGGTGGCGTTCGGGGTGGCGGTGGCCGCCTACCCCATGAGCCTGTGTGAGTACCGGGCGCCGGCCACGGACCTCGTCAATGGGCGGTTGTCCTTTTACTACCGGCACTTCGACGACCCGGCCACCGTGGGGTCGGACATCAGCTCGGGGCAGTTCGCGCTCAGCTTCGACCGGCTGTCCGACGCCCCGGGGCAGGGGTTCGCGCTGAGCGGGACCGGGGAGTTCTCCCTGTACAACCTGAAGCTGGCCCGCGCGTTCGTCCAGGCCTCGGGGACCCAGCGCCAATACCTGGCCCAGAATGCCCCGTACTTCACGTTCGGTGGGTTCGACTTCTCCCTGGACACGGCCCAGGCCCAGCCGGGGATCGAGGTCCGCGCCGGACTTGGCTACGGGCGGTTCACCGATGTGACCCCCCTCGCCAAGGCGCTCCGCATCGAACGCAAGCTCCTGGAGCGGGGAGCGATCACCGTGGCCCTGTCCCAGGCCACGTTGATGGCCGTGGCCCAGGAGATCGGGCGCCGGGCGGAGTACGAGCAGCTCGCGGACCTGTTGGCGGTGGTGGAGAACCTGATCGAGGCCGAGGCCGGCCTTACCCTGAACGCGCGGGCGGTGCTCCTGATGGAGGAGATCATCGCGGAGGTGGGGCAGGAGCGGTTCTGTGGGTGGACGGCGCAGTTCGGCATGGGCTACGAGCTCCTCGACCCGCGCGGCGGCCCGCGTGATTTCCTGGTCTCGTTCGCCGTGGACGGGGCTATCGCCCCGGAGCCGGGGTCCCAGCTCCTCCTCCGGGCGTTCCTCTCCGGCCCCTACCGGATCCTGGAGCAGCACTCGTTCACCCTGTCCGCCTCCTACGACTACCAGCTCAACGAAACCGTCACCTTCACCGCCCGCTACTCCCTGCGCCAGGTGAAGCCCGCGGGGCAGCTCCCGGCGGGCAACCAGTCCGCCGCGTTTCAACTCTCGTTCGAACTCGGGGGCGCCAGCGTGTCGCTGCAGGTGGCGTTTTCCAAGACCGCCGAGGCCCCGGGCTGGACCCAGGACTTCCTGGTGTCGGCGACGCTGGATCTGTGGTGAAGGACGCTCTCCGACCCATGCCCGTGCGCCGGGCCGCGGTGGTTCTAGTGCGGTTGTACCAGCGGGGGATCTCCCCGGTCCTGCCCCGACGGTGCCGGTTCTACCCAAGCTGTTCCGAGTACGCCGCCCAGGCCCTCCTCCGCCACGGCCTCGTCAAGGGCGGTGGGCTAGCCCTACGGCGGCTCCTCCGGTGCGGGCCGTGGCACCCCGGCGGCTACGACCCGGTGCCCTGAGCCCGGGCGAACTCCGCCCGTACCTCCCGGAACAGGTCCGGATCGGTCCACAGGTCGAGGCAGGTCGCGGCCACCGCCTTGGCCGCGGCGACGGTCGCCCTCCTCGCCGGCTCGGACCGGGCGGCCTCGGCGAACGCCCGGGAGTGGCCGGGGATCTCCCCGGGGCCGATCCGCACGTAGGGATGAATGGCCGGGACCTCCCACGACACGTCCCCCATGTCCGTGGACCCAACGCCCCCCAGCGGCTCCTCCACCGGGTACCCCAGGGCCTCGATGTGCCGCCGGAACGCACGGGCCAGGGCCATGTTCGGACGGATCGCCTTGTACTCGTGCCCCACCTTGCGGAACTCGAGCTCGGCCCCGGTGGCGAGCGCCGCTCCCTCCGCACAGCGGCGGAGTTTATCGACGAGCTCGTCCCGGTACGCATTGTCCGCGGCCCGCACGTAGAACTGGGCCGCGGCGTGCTCGGGGACGATGTTCGGCTTCTGCCCGCCGTCGGTGATGATCCCGTGGATGCGGGCCCCGTCCTTGATGTGCTGGCGCAGGGCGTTCAAGGCGTTGAACGTCTGGATGACCGCGTCCAGGGCGTTGATCCCCTTGTCCGGCTCGGACGAGGCATGGGCGGCCTTGCCGCGGAACTCGATCTGGATCTCGGTGATCGCCAGTGACCCGCGATCGACCAGGGTCTGATCCGACGGGTGCACCATCATCGCCGCATCCACGTCCCGAAGGAGGCCGCCCGCGATGAGCTTGATCTTGCCCCCACCGCCCTCCTCGGCTGGGGTGCCGAGGACGATGAGGGCCCCGGGGAGGTCCTGCTTGAACGGGGCGAGGCCGAGGGCCGCGCCCACGGCGATGGCGGCGATCAGGTTGTGACCACAGGCGTGGCCGAGCCCGGGCAGGGCGTCGTACTCAGCGAGGATGGCCAGGCGGGGCCCGGTCTTCTCCGCGGGGTGCACGGCGCGGAACGCGGTGGGAAGCCCGGCGATCCCCCGCTCCACGCGGAACCCGCCCCGCTCCAGGGCCTCCGTGAGCCATGCCGCGGCCCGGTGCTCCTGGAACCCAAGCTCGGGATGGGCGTGGATGCGCAGGGCCAGGTCCCATAGCTCCCCCTCGATCTCGTCGATCCTCTGCCAGATCCGGTCCTTCATCGGCCCTCCCGCTAGCGGGCGCTCACCGGCTGGGCGGCCCGCTCCCGGATCCACGCGAGCGCTGCCCCGAGGTCGGGGTCGTCCCCGTCCGCCGTGGCCGGGCCCTTCTCCACCGGGATGTCCGGGGTCAGGCCCACATCCTGGACCGGGCGGCCGCTCGGGGTGAAGTACTCCCCGGTGGTGAGCTTGATCGCCCCCCCGTCCGGGAGGCGCATCACGATCTCCTGGATCAGGCCCTTGCCGAACGTCTTCCGGCCCACCAGGACCCCCATGCCGTGGTCCTGGATCGCCCCAGCCATGATCTCGGAGGCCGAGGCGGTGCCCTCGTTGACCAGGACCGCCAGGGGCAGGTTGGGCAGGCCGTTGCCCCGCGAGGGATACGACCGCTCCCCGAACGACGGCCCCCGGGTGCGCACGATCGCCCCCTGGTCCACGAAGAAGCTCGCCGCCTCCACCGCCGCGGACAGGATGCCCCCCGGGTTGTTGCGGAGGTCGATGACCAGTCCGGAGAGCTCCTGGAGCGGAAACGCGTACAGGGCTTTGCCCAGCAGGGCGGCGGTCTCGAAGTCAAACCGTAGGATGCGGACATACCCGACCCGTTCCTCCTCGAGGTACCGCGACCGCACCGCCTCCACGTGGATGCGCTGCCGGACGAGGGTGATCTCCTCCACCGTGCCGTCCGGGTGCTGGACGGTCAGGGTGACGGTGGTCCCCTCCGGGCCGCGGATGCGCATCGACGCCTGCTCCAGCGTCCACCCCTCGGTGGACTCCCCGTCCACAGCCTGGATCCAGTCCCCGGGCAGGATCCCGGCCGCCTCGGCCGGCGTCCCCGGGAGCGGCGACACCACGGTCACCCGGCCGTCGCGGATGGTGATCTCCATGCCCACCCCGGAGTACTCCCCGGATAGGGAATCCTGCCACCGCGTGTACTCCTCGGGCGGGAAGAACGTGGAGTACGGGTCGCCCAGGGCGTCGATCATCCCCTGGATCGCCCCGTGAAGGAGCTGGGTATCCGTGATGTCCGCAGCCCGGTAGTAATGGCTACGGATGATCTGGTAGATCTGGGAAAGCGGGGAGAACAGGGCATCGCCTTGGCTGCCGCCCACGGCCACGACGCCGATCAGAATCAGACCAAGCAGCGCTCGACGCATCATCGTCACCTCACCTCCATGTCCCGCGCCAGTTTAAGGAACTCCGGGCTCACCGGCTTGGGGCACCCCGCCAACACCTGGGCAAGAGGGACGGCAATCACTTCGTGGCCCTGGAGGCCGGTCATGACGTCGAACTTCCCGGCGAGCGCGAACTCCACCGCCGCCGTCCCGAACCGGGTGGCGAGCAGGCGGTCGAACGGGGTGGCCACCCCGCCGCGCTGGAGGTAGGCAAGCACGGTGACCCGCGGGGTGAGGGGAAGGCCCCGCTCCTCAAGCCGGTCGGCGAGCCAATAGCCGATGCCGCCGAGCTGGACGTGACCGAACGCGTCCACTTTGCCCTGGACCACCTGCTGGCCGCCAAGCTCTTTGGCCCACGCCCCCTCGGCCACCACCACGATCGAGAACCGCTTCCCCCTCTCCAGCCGCCGCGAGATCGCCTCCGCTACCTCGTCCACCGAGAACGGCTCCTCCGGGGCCAGGATCACGTCCGCCCCACCGGCGAGCCCGCCGAGGATCGCGATCCAGCCAGCGTCCCGCCCCATCACCTCCACGATCAGCACCCGGTGGTGGGCATGGGCGGTGGTGTGCAGCTTGTCCAGGGCATCGGTGACCACGGCCAGGGCGGAGTGGAAGCCGATCGCGTAGTCCGTCCCCCCGACGTCGTTGTCGATGGTCTGGGGGATGCCCACCGCCTTGACCCCATGCTTGGCCAGGCGATGGGCCACACCGAGGGTATCGTCGCCCCCGATGGGGATCAGGGCGTCCAGCCGGCGCCGGGTGAACGTGCCCAGGATCCGGTCCACCTTGGGGGTAGGCTTCCATTCCCCGGTGGCCTTGTCCTTCTCGAACGGGTTGGTGCGCGAGGTGCCGAGGATCGTCCCCCCCACGTGAAGGATCCCGGACACGTCGCTTAGGGTCAGGGGCTGGGCGTCGTCCTCGATCGGCCCCCGCCACCCGTCCCGGAACCCGATGACCTCGATCCCGGCGGCATGGGCCCGCCGGACGATGGCCCGAATGGCGGCGTTGATCCCCGGGGAATCCCCGCCCCCTGTCAGCACTCCAATCCGCTTGATGTTAGGCATACAGCGACTTCCCTCCCGATCCCACCTGATTGATCATCTCCGCGGCCACGGCGCGGATCGCCGCCTGCACCACCTTCCCGACCTCGCGGGGATCGAACAGCTTCTTATCGGGCTTCCAATCGCGGCCACTTGAGTCGAACGTGATCGGGTCGAACGTCGTCCCCTCCGGGGGGAGGATCGCGGCCCGGTTCACCCGGAAGAAGTCGGCGGCCGCCCGAGCGTACACGTACTGGTAGGTCGTGTCCTTGTTCACCTTGCACACCCCGGCCGCCACCAGGGCCCGCACCTGCTCGGCGGACAACCCCGATGCCCCGTGCAACACGAGCGGCCGTTCCATGCCGTCCTCCCGCAGCCGCGCGTCGATCGCCCGGGCCAGGTCCGTACGCAGCGTGAGCTCCCGCCCGGTGGAGACACCGTGCTGGGTGCCCACCGAGATCGCGAGGAGGTCAACCCCGGTCCGCTCCACGTACTCCGCGGCCTCGTCGGGGTCGGTGTAGAACGCCTCGTCGGAGGCGATCTCGTCCTCCACGCCCTTGATCTTCCCGAGCTCCCCCTCCACCAGGGCCCCGTAGGGCCGAGCCAACTCGACCACTCTCTTGGTTGCCGCTACGTTCTCCTCGAACGGAAGCGCCGAGGCATCGATCATCACCGACGCGCACAGCCCCTCGGCGACCGCCGGGCGGATGAAGTCGTGCACATGGTCCGGGGTCACGTGGTCGAGGTTGACGAACACCCCGACCCTGACTTCGGCGGCGAGGGCCTGCACGTAGCGGACGAGGGCCCGCAGGCCGGGGAGGGGCTTCCCGCCGCCGGCGAACTTGGCCGCCCCCATCGACACCTGGAGCAGCAGATCGCTCTTCGCCCCCTCATAGGCAGCGAGGATCCCTAGGAGCACGTTGGGCTCGGCGAAGTTGTTAGCGATCAGCGCGTACCCATCCGCCTTCGCCCGGCGGTACACCTGAGCCAGCTCGCGCCCGCTGAGAAACGCCATGGTCCGCCTCCTTCACCCCGGATCGAGCGCCTCCCGCAGGTAACGGGCGGCGTCCTCCGGGGGCATGGGGTTGATGTAGAACCCTGTTCCCCACTCAAACCCGGCCACCCGCGTCAGCCGGGGGATGACCTCGATGTGCCAATGGTAATCGTGCTGCAACGTGGCCCAATACCCAGGCTTGCCGGGACGGGGCACGGGGTTGGGCGCGGTCTGGAGCACGAAGTTGTACGGTGGGTCCCCGAGAAGCGCCTTCAGCGCCCCTAGGGCCTGCCGGAGTACCCGGGCCAGACCTCGGCGCTGCTCCTCGTTCATGGCGGTGAAGTCGTGGGCGTGGTAGCGGGGATAGATGTGGATCTCGAACGGGAACCGGGAATCATATGGGGCGAGGATGACGTACCCGTCCACCTCGGCCACCACCCGCTGCTCCTCGTGCAGCTCCTGGAGGAGCATGTCGCAGAACACGCACCGCTCTTTGCGGTCGTAGTAGTCCTTGGCCACGTGCAGGCGGGCCCGCACGTCCCCGGGGACAACGGGGGTGGCGATGATCTGGGCATGGGGGTGGGCAAGGGACGCCCCGGCCCGCGACCCGTGGTTCTTGAACAGGAGCACGTACCTGTGCCAATCGTTCTTCATCAGTTCCCTCAGGCGCAGGGCGTAGGTATCCACCACCACCTTCAGGTGGTCCGCAGCGAGGTCGGGGAGCTCCTTGTCGTGGTCCGGGGTCTCGATCACCACCTCGTGGGCGCCGACCCCGTTCATGCGGTCGAAGAACCCGGCCACCCCAGCCCGTCCCAACTCCGGGTACGAGGTGAGGGCAGCGTACTTGTTGGGCACCACCCGCACCCGCCACCCGTTCTTCCCGTCGCCCACCCGGTACACCTCCGGCGGCGTCATGTGCTCGTGCCCAGGACAGAACGGGCAGTTCTCCAGTGGCTGCCGCAACGCCTCATCTCCGTCGGTGCGGTAATCGGAAGGCCGCATGGCGCGTTCCGGGGCGATGATGACCCATTTTTGGGTGATCAACCCGCGCCTAAGCTCTGGCATCGCTCACCCTCCACGAAACTCTTCCTTGGGGATCACCACGATCCCACTTTCGGTGACGAAGAACTTCTTCCTGTCTTCGTCGAGGTTGTAACCGATCTCGATCCCGGGGGGGATGCGGGCCCCCTTGTCCACGATCGCCCGGCGGACCCGCGCCCCCCGGCCCACGTCCACCTCGCCGAGGAGGACCGACTCCTCCACGTAGGCGAAGCTATTGACCCGGACCCCCGGGGAGAGCACCGACCGCACCACGCGCGATCCGGACACCACGCACCCCGGGGAGAGGAGCGAGCTCACCGCCATCCCGGTCCGCCCGGGCTCCTCGTGGACCGTCTTCGCCGGCGGCCACGGTTCATGGCAAGTATGGATGGGCCACGCCCGGTCGTACAGGTTGAACTTGGGGGTGATCGCCACCAGGTCCATGTGCGCCTCCCAGTAGGCGTCGATCGTGCCCACATCGCGCCAGTACGGGACGTCGTTGCGGTTCCCGAGCTCGAACGGGAACGCGAACACCTTGTCCTCGCCGACCATGCGGTTGATCAGGTCCTTGCCGAAGTCGTGGCTCGACGAGGGGTCCTGGGCGTCCTCGACGAGCCGCCGCCACAGCACCTCCGGGCGGAACAGGTAAATGCCCATGGACGCCAAACACGCGGACGCGTCGTCCGGGGACGGGGTGGGCTCGGCCGGCTTCTCCTCGAACTTAAGCACCCGCCGCTCCCGGTCCACCGCCAGCACCCCCAGCTTCCCCGCCGCCTCGGGGAGGGGCACCCGCAGCACCCCTACGGTGAGGTCGGCGCCCCTCTCCCGATGGAAGGCGAGCATCGTCCGGTAGTCCATCTTGTACACGTGGTCCCCGGCCAGGATGAGGATCGTCTCCGGCGCCCCCCGCTCCAGGGCGAACCGCTCCACCGAGTACCAGTTCTGGTGGATGGCGTCGGCGGTGCCGAGGTACCAGTGGTTGGCGATGCGCTGCTGCGGGGGGATGGTGGTGATGAACTCTCCCACCGCCGAGCTGAAGATGTCCCAGCCCTGGTGGATGTGGCGCTCCAGGGAAAGCGACTTGTACTGGGTGAGGACGAACACGTGGCGGAGCCCGGAGTGGAGGCAGTTGGTGAGGGTGAAGTCGATGATCCGGTACAGCCCGGCGAACGGGACGGCGGGCTTGGCCCGATCCCGGGTCAGGGGATACAGGCGCTCCCCACGGCCACCGGCCAACACGAACGTCAATACCCCAGCCGTCGTCATCGCTTGACTGCGCACGGGACCTGCCCCCGCGGGTTAGGGTACTTTACCACAACCCCTTGGGCCTCGCCATTGAGGAGATCCCGGGCAGGTTAAGGAAAACCCTGCTCAAGTTCGGCGGGAGGGGCGCTCCCCTCGGCCACGTACAGGTGGTCGAGGGCCAGGGCCGTCCACGCCCGGTTCTGCGCCGGATGCCCGATCCAGGTGCGGAAGTCGGCGTCGATCCACGACCCCGGCCACCCTTACTCCGTTCGCTTCACCTTCCCGCCGCTGGCCGTGGTCTCCTTGAAGCCGACTACAGGTTGATCTCCACCTGGGCCCGCTGGCGGACCTCGCTGAGCCAGGCTTGCCAAATGGCGGAGCGCTTTTCGGACAGGATCAGCGCGGCGATCTTGTCGTGGACATCGGAAAACGGGGTCTTGTTCCCGCTTGCGTCGGTGAACCGGTCGGGGTTGTTGTCGTAGTAAGCTCGGATCTCCTCCTCGCTCACCGTGGCCTCGGCCGTGACGTAAGCCTGCAGGGCCTCGATCATGAGCTGCTCCCGCACGTGGCGGGCGATGTCCGCGCGGAACGCGTCGAGGGTCGTGCCTTGGAGGAGGAGCTGGCTGGCGAGGCCTTCCTCGGTCAGGGAGTACTGGGCCATGATCTGGTTCAGAGTCTCTTCGGTCTCCGCGGCCACGCTTTCTTCGTCGGGGACGATCCCCAGCGCCCGCGCTTCCTGGAGCTGGATCTTCCGCAGGATGATCTTCTCCAGCATATCCCGCTCGTACCGATCGAGGAACGCCTTGCCCTCGTGGGTGAGGAGCAGGCTCTGGACGAAGTTTGGGAACTGCTGGTACAGGGTGAGCACGATCCGGGACAGGTCCGTGACCTGGTTCAGCTCATCCCGGCTAATCGGCTCCCCGTTGACCGTCGCCACCGGTTCTTGCGCCAGGGCGAGGGCGCCGAAGACGACCACCACCGCTACCAAGATCTTCGACAACCGGGATCACCTTTCCTTAGGGTCTATTCGCCCTCCCGGACGAACCCGATCTGCCGTACCGCCCGACGCAGGTTGCCGGCGTACTTCTTGTAGTACTCCTCCGTCCGCGGATCCACCGAAGGCGGGGTGGCAGAAAGGGCCTGTTCGAAGTGCTTCATCGTCACCTCGCTCGCCTTGATGTCCTCCCGCAGCGCGATGCGGCCGGCCTTGCGGCATACCTCGGCGATGTCCGCCCCAGTGTAGCGCTCGGTGCGACGGGCGAG
Organism: Candidatus Acetothermia bacterium; assembly: GCA_024653305.1. NCBI lineage: Bacteria > Candidatus Bipolaricaulota > Candidatus Acetothermia bacterium. Next base: position 51,483 of record JANLFW010000009.1, read on the forward strand.
GTCGGCGAGGTCCACGTCCTTGGCCAAGGCCATCCCCCGGGTGTGGACCTGGAAGATGCTCAACCGCGCCGGCTCGTCGGGCACCGGCACGTAGATGAGCTCGTCGAACCGCCCCGGCCTGAGCAGGGCCGGGTCGATGATGTCCGGCCGGTTGGTGGCCCCGATCACCACCACGCCCCGTAGCTCCTCCAGGCCGTCGAGCTCGGCCAGCATCTGGTTCACGATGCGTTCGGTGGCATGGGGCTCCCCGATCGCCGTCCCCCTGCGGGGGGCCAGGGCATCGAGCTCGTCGAGGAAGATCACGGTGGGCGCCACCTGCCGCGCCCGGCGGAACACCTCCGCCACCCGCTGCTCGGACTCCCCGTACCACTTGGAGAGGAGCTCCGAGCCCTTGGCGGTGATGAAGTTGGCCTGGGACTCGTTGGCCACCGCCTTGGCGAGCATCGTCTTCCCCGTGCCCGGTGGGCCGTAGAGGAGGATCCCCTTGGGCGGGGTGATCCCGAGCCTCCGGAACGCCTCGGGGTTGGTGAGGGGGAGCTCCACCGCCTCGCGCAAAAGCTGCTTCACCTCGGCAAGGCCGCCCACGTCGTCCCAGGTCACGGTGGGCACCTCCACCATCACCTCGCGCATCGCCGACGGGCGGACCTCCTTGAGCGCTCGGTCGAAGTCCTCACGGCGGACGACCAGCTCCTCCACCACCTCCGTGGGGATCCCCTCGTGCTCGAGATCGATCTTGGGGAGGACCCGCCGCAGCACGTTCATCGCCGCCTCCCGGGTGAAGGCGGCGATGTCCGAGCCCACGAACCCATGGGTCAGGCCCGCGTACTCATCGAGGTCCACGTCCGGAGCCAGGGGCATACCCCGGGTGTGGATCATCAGGATCTCCTTGCGCCCGTCCCGGTCCGGCACCCGGACCTCGATCTCCCGGTCGAACCGCCCCGGCCGCCGCAGGGCGGGGTCGATGGCCTCGATGCGGTTCGTGGCCCCGATCACGATCACGTTGCGCCGCTCCTTGAGGCCGTCCATCAGGGTCAGGAGCTGGGCCACCACCCGCCGCTCCACCTCCCCCGTGACCTCGGCCCGCCTGGGGGCGATGGAGTCGAGCTCGTCGATGAAGATGATCGCCGGCGCGTTCTTCTCCGCCTCCTCGAAGATCTCCCGCAGACGCTGCTCGCTCTCCCCGTAGTAGCGGGACATGATCTCCGGACCGGAGATGGCGATGAAGTGGGCATCGGTCTCGTTGGCCACGGCCTTGGCGAGCAGGGTCTTCCCCGTCCCCGGGGGCCCATAGAGGAGGACCCCCTTGGGGGGCTCGATCCCGAGGCGCGCGAACAGTTCCGGCTTCTTGAGCGGCAGCTCCACCATCTCCCGGATCTTCTGGATCACCTCCTTGAGCCCGCCGATGTCCTCGTAGGTGACCTCGGGCACCTCCCGCCCCCGCTCGGCCACCTCGACGTACTCCGGCTGGAGCTCAACCGCCGTCTCCGGGGTGATGCGCACGAGACCCCCAGGCTGGGTGCCGACCACCTTGAGCAAGATCTCCCCCAGGCCGAAACTGGGGGCCATCTCGAAGAACTCACGGAAGATGCGCTCGGTGAGGAGGTCGCCCCCGAACGGGCTGCGCTCGGCCCGGGCCGCGGTGGACACGACGTCCCCGGTGCGCACCACGCGGCCGACCATGATGTGGCGCAGGCTGTCCGGGGAGGCCACCAGCCGTATCCCGCGCCGGGCCGGGGCCAGGCTCACCTGAACGGCCGGCCGCCATCTGGCCTTCCGCACCTCGGCCGCGTCGCCCACCCCGACCCCGGCGTTGGCCCGGATGAGGCCGTCGATGCGGATGATGTCCAGCCCCGCATCGGCAGGATAGGCCACGGCGGCGATGGCCCCGGTGACCCGGCTGCCCTCGATCTCAAGGGGCTCCCCCGGGGACACCCCCAGCGCGTCCATGTGCTGGCTGGTAATGCGGGCGATCCCGCGACCCACGTCCTGCTGATGGGCTTCGGCCACCTTGAGCCTGAGTCCCTTCTCCTCTTCCTTGGCCATGGCCCCTCCTTGCGCAGTAATGGTAGCGCCCGCGAGAGCCAGGCTCCACTCGCCGGCTATAATCCCGATGTGCGGCTTTTCTTCTGTGTCGAGCTGGACGACGGCGTACGCCGGACGCTCGCCGAACACGCCGGGCGCCTCCGCCCCCAGGTGGGAGGCGGGACGTGGGTGGCGCAGGACAACCTGCACATCACCCTGCGCTTCTTGGGCGAGGTGGCCGAGGCGGCCCTGCCGGGACTGGCCGAGGTCGGGCGAACCGCAGCGACCGGGATCGCGCCGTTCACCTTGGCGGTGGACACCTTGGGCGCGTTCCCTAGCCCCCGGCGGGCGCGGGTGCTGTGGGCCGGCCCAGCCCGGGAGAGCGGGCCGTTCACCGCACTGGCGCTGGCGATCGAGGACGGCGTCCTACGGCTGGGGTTCCCACCGGAGACGAAACCCGCGCTTCCCCACATCACCCTGGCTCGGTTCCGCTCACCCCGGGACCTCTCGGGCGCCCTGGCCGGGGCCACGCTCCCCCCGTTGGCCGTGGAGGTGCGCCAGGTCACGTTGATGCGGTCCGAGCTTTGCCCCCAGGGCCCGCTCTACACCTCGCTTTCCCGGTGGCCGCTTGGGGGGTGACCCGGATGCCGTATGAGATCTTGGACCACGCCGCCGATGCTGGGGTGCGCGGAATTGGGGCCACCCTGGATGAGGCGTTCGCCGAGGCCGCCCGGGGCATGTTCGCCCTGATGGCCCACCTCGAGCGGGTTCGGCCAGAGCGGACGGTGGACGTCGCGGTGGAGGCGGATACCCTGGAAGGGCTGCTCGTGGCGTGGCTCGGGGAGCTCCTCGCCCGGCGGGACATCGAGGGGTTGCTCTTCTCCCGGTTCGCGGTGGAGATCGCCCGCGAGGGGAGTGGGTGGCGCCTCCGCGGGCGGGCCCGGGGAGAAGGGGTGGACCCGGCCCGGCATCGGCTAGGGGTGGAGGTGAAGGCGGCCACGTACTACGGGGTGCGCGTGGGGCAGGACGGCGACCGGTTCATCGCCCAGTGCGTGGTCGACCTGTAATGCGGTTGACCGGTTGGGAGGTGGCCTGTGTGTCCCCTCTCCCCCGGTGGGAGAGGGTGAGGGGGAGAACATGGAGCTAAAACGGATCACCGAATACGAGTGGGAGCTTCCCAAGATGGGGGAGATGCGGGTCCCGGGGCGGATCTACATCTCCGCGGCCCTGCTCAAACCGCTCCTCGCCGAGAGGGGCGAGGGCGGCGGGCACGAGGGGAACGCGATCGATCAGGTGAAGAACGTGGCCTCACTCCCGGGGATCGTCAAGGCCTCGATCGCCATGCCCGATGTGCACCCGGGCTACGGGTTCCCCATCGGCGGGGTGGGCGCGTTCGACCCCGACGAGGGCGTGGTGGCGATGGGAGGTGTGGGGTTCGACATCAACTGCGGGGTGCGGGTGCTGGCGACCCCGTTTTCCCGGAAGGAGGTCGAGGCGCGCAAGGAACAGGTGGCCGACGCCCTGTTTGCCCACGTGCCGGCGGGCCTCGGGTCCGAAGGGAAGCTCCGCCTCACCGTAGCCGAGATCGACGAGGTCCTCAAAAAGGGGGCCAAGTTCGCCCTCGAGCGGGGGTTCGGGATCCCCGAGGACCTCGAGTACGTCGAGGAGGGCGGGAGGATGGACGGGGCCGACCCGGCCGCCGTCTCCCCAAAGGCCAAGGAGCGCCAGTTCCGCCAGGTGGGGACGCTCGGCTCGGGCAACCACTACCTCGAGGTCCAATTCGTGGAGGAAGTGTACGATCCTGAGGCCGCTCGGGCCTACGGGATCGAACGGGACCAAATCTTGATCGCGATCCACTGTGGCTCCCGGGCCCTAGGCCACCAGATCGGTCAGGACTACCTCCAGGAGCTGGAGCGGGCGAGCCGCAAGTACGGGATCCCGATCCGCGAGCGGGAGCTCGTCTGCGCCCCGATCAAGTCCCCGGAGGGGGAGCGGTACCTGGCCGCGGTGGCGGCCGGGATCAACTGCGCGTTCGCCAACCGGCAGGTGATCGCTCACCTCGTGCGCGAGGCGCTGGCGCCGCTGTTCGCCATCCCCTTGGAGAAGATCCGCACCATCTACGATGTGGGCCACAACAACGTGAAGTTCGAGCGGCACCGGGTGGATGGGGCGGAGAAGACGCTCCTCGTGCACCGCAAGGGTTCCACCCGCGCGTTCGGCCCCGGACGGCCGGAGAACCCGCCAGCGTACCGGAAGGTGGGGCACCCCATCTTCGTCGGCGGGACGATGGGCACCGCCTCCTACATCCTACACGGGACAGAGGTGGGAATGGACAAGGTGTTCGGTTCCGGAGTCCACGGGGCCGGGCGGGCCATGTCCCGGGTCAAGGCCAAGAAGCGGTGGCGCGGGGACCAGCTGGTGCGCGAGCTCGCCGGGCAGGGGATCGTCGTCCGCGCCCACTCCCTAGCCGGGGCGGCGGAGGAAGCACCGGGGGCGTACAAGGATGTGGAGCTGGTGGTGGAGGCGGCGGTGGGGGCCGGCCTCAACACCGTGGTCGCCCGGGTGCGGCCGCTCGTGTGCATCAAGGGCTGAGCCCATCCTGACGAGGCCCCCGCGGACCCGGCACGCTGCTGCCGGTCCGAAGGCCGGCGTGCGCAGTGGGCCGGCCCTGGGAGAAGAGCCGGAAGGCCAAGGCCGTGACCACACCCAGCCCGAGGAAGTACCACACCCACCAGGGAAAGCCAAGCGGACCCGGGCTCCTGTCCCCCCACGCCCAGAAGTCGTTGCCCAAGAGGAACAGGAGGACGAAACCTAGACCCCACCCCCACCTGACACGTCCCTTTTCCCGCCCGGCGCATGGGCGGGGCGGGGTGAGAAGGCCCATGCCCACGAGCACAAGGCTCGCCACGGCCACGATGGGGACCACGGGGAGGGTCCCAAACCCCGGCAGCAACCGGAAGCGGTAGGCCACCACCAGCCCCTCCCCCACCAGGATGGAGGCGATGGCCCCTGGGGCCGTCGCCCGCCGCCAGTAGAGGGCGGCCACCACCGTGGGGAAGAGGACGGCCAGTCCGGTGAAGGCCTCGGTGGCGATCTCCAGGAAGGTGGCGGGGGGCCGCCACGCGATCGCCAACCCCGCCAAGGCGAGCCCGACCACGAACAACTTCCCCAGCCACGGAGAGGCAGGGCGCTTCGTTAGCGGCTCCCAGAGATCCCTGGTGAGCATGGAGGAAAGGGTGAGGAGCTGGGAGTCCAAGGTGGACATGAGGGCGGCGAGGGCCGCGGCGAGGACCAGGGCCTCCAGGACGGGTGGGGCGTAGCGGGAAAGGAGCAGGGGGAGGATCCGGTCGGAGGCGATCCCACTCGGAAGCTCAGGGAACGCGAGCCGTCCTACCACCCCGATCGCCACCGGAAGCAAGAACAGGATCCCGGTGACCAGGGGGTACAGAAGCATCGTGGTGGACAGGGCCCGCTCGTCCCGGGCGGCATAGAAGCGCTGGAAGAGCTGGGGGAACATGGGGTCGCACAGCAGCCACAGGAGCATATACCCAAACCAGATCCCCGGCGGGAAGGCCCCGCCCAGCCCGGGACGGGAGAAGAGCCCTGGCCAGGCCGAGGCCGCGGCCCGGTTGGCCGCCGACAGGCCCCCAAACGGGGCCGCCACCACCCCCAGGGCCACGAGGAGCAGGACCAGCATCATCCCCCCCTGCACCACGTCGGTCCACGCCACCCCCCGCATCCCCCCAAGGAACGTGTAAAAGAGCACCACGGCGGTGACCAGGGCCGCCCCAGCAAAATAGGGGAGCCCTAAAAGCTCCTCCAGGGCGTACCCGGCGGCCATGGGCTGCATGGCAAGGTACGGCAGGGTGAAGACGGCCATCACGGCGAGGAAGAGCAGCCGCAAGGTCGGGCTCCGGAACCGGTCGAACACGAGCTCCGGCGGGGTAAGAAGCCCCTTCTCCCTCCCCAGCCGCCACACCGGAAAGCCGATGAAATAGAACGAGATGGCCATGAACCCTGTGCCAAAGGCCATGATGGGGTAGAACGCGTACCCGATCCGCCACCCGGCCCCGGAGAACCCGAACACGGTGAAGGCGCTGAAGTTGGTGGCGGCCATGGTGAGGAACAGGACCCAAGGGGAAAGGGTACGCGAAGCCACGAAGTAGTCCTCCAGGCTGCGCCGGGCACGCCTCCTCGCCCAAAGCCCAATCCCCGCAAGCACCGCGAGGTACCCACCTACCACGAGCGACTTCTCCCACATGCCCTCCTCCTCAAGGGAAGCGGCCACCCGCTGAGGCTGGGTGGCCGCTTGGCCTAGCATGCCTCGCCCGGCTGGGGGTCCGGCCTGCCGCCTTCCCCATCGGGGCAAACCGGCCCAAAAAGTTGGGGCTAGATCATGATCTTAACCTCCCCGGCCTAGGGGCTGAACCAACGGGTCCAGGAGTGCCTGAGGGCCCGGCTCTCCCGGGCAAGAAGCCTCGCGAGCTTCTGGGGATCATGCTTCACCGTGGCCTTGCCCTCCAGCTCCACCACCTGGAGGAGCGGGGCCCGGACCACCCGGAGGCCAAAGGTCTTCGCCCCTTTGAGGTCGTCCCGTACCGGCTCGCTCCCCTCCGCTCTGTACCGGGCCAGGATCTCCGGAGGCGGGGGGGCGCTGTTCACCACCACCGCGTGGAACCGACGCAGGTCCACGTGCTTGGCCAAGGCCGCGAGGTGATCGGAGGCCGTGTACCCGTCCGTCTCCCCGGGCTCGGTCATCAGGTTCATGATCACCATCTTCTCCGCCCGGGCCCGGGTGATGGCGCCGGCGATCCCGTCCACGAGGAGGTTGGGGATGATGCTCGTATAGAGGCTCCCCGGCCCGAGCAGGATCAGGTCGGCCTCGGCAATCGCGGACAGGGCCCGCTCGTACGCCTTGGCCGGGTGGGACAGCCACACCCGACGGATGGCCGCGGGGTCGGCGACGATCTCCGCCTCCCCGACCACCTCCCGGCCGTCGGCGAGCTCGGCCACGAGGTCCGTCCGGTCCAGGGTGGACGGGACCACCTGCCCGCGCACGGACAGGAAACGGCTCGCCTCCTCCACCGCCCGGTCGAACCCGCCCACCGCCTGCTCCATCCCGGCGAGGAGGATGTTCCCCAGCGAGTGCCCGGCCAACCCTTCGCCGGATTGGAACCGGTGCTGCATGAACTTGGCCATCCTTTCTTCGTCCTCGGCCAGGGCGAGGAGGCAGTTGCGCACGTCCCCAGGGGGGAGGACATCGAGCTCCATCCGGAGGCGGCCGGAGCTGCCGCCGGTGTCCATCATCGTGACCACCGCGGTGAGGTTGGCGGTGTACGCCTTGACGCCGCGGAGCAGGGTCGAGAGCCCGGTCCCCCCGCCCACCGCCACCACGTGCGGGGCGGCGCGGAGGATCCGGCCCTGGTAGAGGGCCTCGGCCAACGATCCCCCGCGATGTGGGGAAACGGCGTGCAGGACCGCCCGTACGGCCAGCGCCGTCCCCAGCACCGCTCCGGCCAGCCCGAGGGCGACCACCGCCGCCCCGAACACCGGCCGCCACAGGAACGGGAAGTGCCGCAGAAGCAAGGTATACAGGCCACGCATCCCGTCCTCTCCCACCAGGCACAGGGCGCCGAACGCGACGAGCGCGATCGACCCCAGGGCCAGGAAGAACCAGCGCTTCACCCCCATCCCGGGGAGGAACAGCTTCAAAAACGACGGGACCTTCACGACCACTCCACGCGAACGCCCGGGCCGAGCTTGATCAGGTCCCGCACGAGCTCCGGACACGGCTGTACCGCATACCGCCGGCCGGCGATCACGGTCAGGCTCTGATCCCCGTCCTGGAGCTCAAGCCAGGTCGGCACCGGGCCGGGGTGGTCGGAGAGCACCGCCGCCAACCTGGATACCGCGGATGGAGTCGCCAGATCCACCGGGAGCCGGATCAGGCAGTGGGCAGGCCCGTTCTTCTCCGACCCGGCCAGGGGCTCGATCTCCAGGGCGAGAAGCCGCCGCGCCCCGTTACGCTCCGACCACCGCACCTGCAGGAGGGCCAGGGCGTCTGCCTTGAGCCACTCCGCCGCCTCGTACTGCTTGGGGCGGATCACCACCTCCACCTCGCCGGTCTTGTCCTCGACGGTTAGAAACGCCATCCGCCCTTCTTGGGTCCCCACGGGTTTGATCGCCTTGACCCGCCCGGCCACGGTGAACGTGGTGGTGCGGGCCGGGGCCTCGGCGATGGGCACCGCCCCCCGCGCGGCGAGCCGCTCCGCGTGCCCGTCCAGGGGATGCCCGGAGAGATAAAGCCCGAGGAGCTCCTTCTCGAACCGGAGCAGGGTCTCCCGCGGGAACTCCGCTGTGTCCACCGGAAGCTTGGGCACGAGCTCCTCGGTGTCGAAGAACGACTGCTGGCCGGTGACCCGCTCGCGGCGGGAGAGTTGGCTCAACCGCAGCCCCTCGTCCACCAAGGCCATCAGAGCCTTGCGGGGAGATCCAAACCGGTCCATCGCCCCGGCCTTGATCAGGCACTCCACCGTCTCCCGGTTCACCCGCTCCGGGTCGATCCGCTGGCAGAAATCGAAGAAGCTTTTGAACCCCGAGCCGCGCACGGCGAGGATCGACTCCACCGCCCCTTCCCCGACGTGCTTGATCGCCCCAAGGCCGAACCGGATCTTGCCCTCCCCGACCGGGGTGAACCCCACCGCCGACTCGTTCACATCGGGCGGCAGGACCTCGATCCCCATCCCCCGGCACTCCTCGATGTAGGCCGCGATCTTGTCCGTGTTCTCCTGCACCGAGCTCAAGAGGGCGGCCATGAAGTCCGTGGGGTAATGGGCCTTGAAATAGGCGGTCCAATAGGTGATGAACGCGTACGCCGCGGCGTGGGCCTTGGCGAACCCGTAGCGCGCGAACTTCTCGATGTCGGCGAAGATCGCCCGCGCCTCGTCTTCGGAAAGGCCGCTTTTGACGCATCCGGCCACGAAGCGGGCCTCCATCTCCGCCATCACCTCGGGCTTCTTCTTGCCCATCGCCTTGCGCAGGAGGTCGGCCTCGGCCAGGGTGAACCCGGCGAGCTTCTGGGCCATGAGCATGACCTGGTCTTGGTAGATGGGAAGGCCGTACGTCTCCTCGAGGATCTCCCGCACTGCGTCGTGGGGGTAGGTCACCGATTGCCGCCCGTGCTTGCGCTCGATGTAGTCGTCGGCCATCCCCGACTCCAAGGGGCCGGGACGGTACAACGCCAGGATGGCGATGAGGTCCCGGAACTCCGATGGGGCAAGCCTCCGGATCAGGGCCCGCATCCCCGCCGATTCCAGCTGAAACACCCCGGTGGTGTGGCCGGAGCGGATGAGCTCATACGTGGCCGGATCATCGAGCGGGATCCGCGACAGGTCCACCTCCACCCCCACGCGCTCCCACACCAAGCGGCCCACATCGTCGAGCAGGGTCAGGTTCCTGAGGCCGAGGAAGTCCATCTTGAGGAGCCCGAGCGCCTCCAGGTCGTGCATGTCGAACTGGGTCACGAACTGGCCGTCAGTGAGACGCAGCAAGGGCACATACCGCTCCAACGGCTCGGGGGCGATCACCACCCCCGCGGCGTGGGTGGACGCGTTGCGCAGGAGCCCCTCCAGCCGCTGGGCGATGGCGAACAGCTTCCTCACCTCCTCGTCGTCCTCGATCATCGCCCGCAGGGCCGAGATCTGCTCCAGGGCCTGGGGGAGGGGCATCCCGAATGGGACGAGCTTCGCGATCCGATCCGCCTTCTCGTAGGGGAGCCCGAGCACCCTCGCCACGTCCCGCACCACCGACCGGGACGCCATCCGGTCGAAGGTGGCGATCTGGGCCAGGTGATCGCGGCCGTAGCGGTCGGCGGCGTAGCGGATCACCTCGTCACGTCCCCGCACGCAGAAGTCGATGTCGATGTCGGGGAGGCTGATCCGGTCCGGATTCAGGAACCGCTCGAACAGGAGGCCAAACCGGAGGGGATCGACGTCGGTGATGCCGAGGGCATAGGCGACCAGCGACCCCGCTGCCGATCCCCGCCCCGGCCCCACCGGGATCTTTCGCCGCCGCGCGTAACCCACGAAGTCGGCCACGATGAGGAAGTACGGGGCAAGGTCCATCCTTCCGATGACGGAGAGCTCGTACTCCAGGCGCTCACGGACCTTGTCGGGAAGGGGGTCTCCGAACCGGGCCACGGCCCCGGCCCAGGCACGGCTCTCCAGCTCCGCCTGCGGAGAACCCGCGGCGTCCGGAAACCTGGGGAGCAAGTGTTGACCGAACTGCAACTTGAGCTCACACGCCTCGGCGATGGCCAGGGTCACGTCCACCGCCTGGGGGACCTCGCGAAACCGGGTCCGCACCTCCTCCTCGGTGAGGAAGTGGAAGCCGTCGCCGTCGAAGCTGCGGGCGTCCGGGGTCCCCAGGCGCTTGCCCCCCTGGATGTTGATCAGCACCTGGTGAGGCTCGCGGTCGTCCGGGGAGAGGTAGTGGACGTCGGCCGTGGCCACCACCGGCAGGCCGAGCCGGCGGGCCAAGGTGAGCTCCTGGGCGATGAGCGTCCGGCTGCGGTCAAGGCCATGGTCCTGAAGCTCCAAGTAGAATCGGCCGGGGAAGATCTCGCTCAAGCGCCCGGCGGCGTGGGCCGCCTCGTCCACGCGGCCCTGAAGGAGGAGCTTTTGCACCTCGCCCGACTCGCAGGCGGACAGGGCGACCAGCCCGTCCGCGTGCTCCGCCAGGAGCGGGAG
>JANLFW010000009.1:62347-64444 GCA_024653305.1 Candidatus Acetothermia bacterium
CCCGACTCGCAGGCGGACAGGGCGACCAGCCCGTCCGCGTGCTCCGCCAGGAGCGGGGGGTCCACCCGCGGCTTGTAGTAGAACCCCTCGGTGTGGGCGCGGTTCACCAGCACAAGCAAGTTCTGCCACCCGGTGGCGTCCATGGCCAAGACCACGAGGTGGTACGGAGAGCGGCCGAGCGCGGTTTCCCGCGAGTGGCGCGAATCCGGGGCCACGTAGAGCTCGCAGCCAAGGAGCGGTTTGATCCCGGCGTCTAAGCAGGCCCGGTAGAACTTGATGGCCCCCGAGAGCACCCCGTGGTCGGTGAGGGCGAGGGCGGGCATCCCCAGCCGTTTGGCCTGAGCCACCAGCTCCCGCACCCGGCACGTGGCGTCGAGCAGGGAGTACTCCGAGTGCACGTGCAGGTGCACGAAGGCCATGCTACCTCCGGAGGACGACCACCCGCTCCTCGTTGGGGAACCCCCACTGGAGCTGCTTTCGCGCCTCCCGCTCCACCACCTCGGGCCGCGTGGCCACCGCCAGCTCCTGCTGCAACCGGGCGATCTGCTGGCTCAGCCGCTCCACATCTGTCCGCAGCGCCTGGAGCTCGGCTGCAGTCCGCTCGATGGCCACCCATCGGCTTCCGAACAACCAGCCCAGCCCGCCGATGAGGAGCAGCACCCCCATCGCCGGCAGGAGCCAGCTACGCCTCGTACCACGGCCAGGACGCCATTGGCGGTTCATACGCCTCCTCGATCCTGAGAAGCTCGTTGTACTTGGCCACCCGCTCCGAGCGGGATAGCGACCCCGTCTTGATCTGGCCGCACCCGGTGCCCACGGCGAGGTGGGCGATGGACACGTCCTCCGTCTCCCCGGACCGGTGGGACACCACCTGGGCGTAGCCCGCCCCGTGGGCCATGTCCATCGTGTCCAGCGTTTCGGTCACCGTGCCGATCTGGTTGAGCTTGATGAGGATGGCGTTGGCCACCTCCTGGCGGATGCCCTGTTCCAGGCGCTCGGGGTTGGTGACGAAGATGTCGTCCCCCACGAGCTGGATCTTGTCGCCGAGGCGGCGGGTGAAGAGGGCCCACCCCTCCCAGTCCTCTTCGGCAAGGCCGTCCTCGATGGACAGGATCGGGTAGCGCTTGACCCATTCTTCGTACAGGTCCACCAGCCCGGCCGCTGGGTGTTCTCCGCCCAGCCGGTAGATCCCCCGTGTGGGGTCGAAGAAGGAGGTGGCGGCGCAGTCCAGGGCCAGGGCCACGTCCTTGCCCGGCTCGTAGCCGGCCTCCTCGATCGCCCGCACCAAGAACCGAATGGCCTCCTCGTCCGAGGGGAGGCGTGGGGCGAACCCGCCTTCATCGCCCACCGCCACGGCGTGGCCGGCGGCCTTGAGGAGTCTTTTCAGGGTGTGAAACACCTCGGCCCCGTACCGGAGCGCATCGGCGAAGCAGGGTGCCCCCACCGGCACGATCATGAACTCCTGGATGGCGAGGCCGTTGTCGGCGTGGGCCCCCCCGTTGAGCACGTTCATGTGAGGGATCGGCATCAGGCCGCTCCTCGCCCCGGCGATGTACCGGAAGAGAGGGAGGCCCAGCGACTCCGCCGCTGCCTTGGCGCAGGCGAGCGACACCCCGAGGATCGCGTTGGCCCCGAGCTTGGACTTGTTGGGGGTGCCATCGAGCTCGATCAAGAGGGCGTCGATCTCCTCCTGCGACAGCGGGTCCATCCCTACGATCTCCGGGGCGATGACCTCGTTCACGTTGCGCACCGCCTGCTGCACGCCCTTGCCGAGGTACCGATCGTCCCCGTCCCGGAGCTCGAGGGCCTCGTGGGTCCCGGTGGACGCCCCGGAGGGCACGGCCGCCCGGGCCTCGGTGCCATCGGCGAGGGTGATCTCCACCTCCACCGTGGGGTTGCCGCGGGAGTCCAGGATCTCCCGGGCCCAGACGTCCTCGATGGTGTTCAGTTGAAAGCCGTTCATTGGGTCACCTCGCCAGGAGTGTACCGAGAGCGCGGGGAAAAGGCCAAGGAAGGGTGTCCAAGGGAGCAGTCTCCGCGACTACACCCGATGCCCGAACCGGGGGTCCAGGGCATCCCGAAGCCCGTCCCCCACGA
>JANLFW010000010.1:0-55876 GCA_024653305.1 Candidatus Acetothermia bacterium
ATGATGAAACAGGGACGGGACTACGAGCTAAGGGAGGTCGCATGTCCCACTTGAAAATCCGAGCGGGATGTTCAGATGCTGTATTAGATGTCAAGATGGGACCTGCCAGCGGACGGGCCAGGCCGGCCGGGCCAAGGTCCAGGACTACGCGCTTCCCCGCGTGCTCATGGAGACGGCGACGATCTACGGCCGCAGCCTCGGCCGCAACCCAATGGCCCAAGCGGGCACCGCTGCTAGGTCGTCGGTGCGATGGGGCCAGAGAGTCCCTGCTAACCCCCGGTTTCGCCAACCCGGAAGGGGTTGTGGTGCGCGACACCCACCTAGGGATCGCGGTGCTCGGTGCCGGGCTATAATGGCAGGGCGATGAACCGGTATAAGGACTGGTTGGATCAAGCGATGGGCAATTTGGGCCATGCCGAGCGAAGCCTTGCCATGACGGACTATGCCTGGGCTTGCTTTGCCGCACAGCAAGCGGCAGAGATGGCCGTGAAAGCCCTTCACATGAAGCTAGGCCAGATTGCGTGGGGGCACTCCGTGGTGGATCTCCTCGAGGCCTTGCCTGAAAAGGTGAGACCAGACCGAGAATTCTTGGACAAGGCCAGGGTCCTCGACAAATACTACATTCCCACCCGGTATCCCAACGCTCACCCCGCTGGCCCGGCCCATCGCCATTACATGGCGAAGGAAGCTCACGAGGCGACCACCTTGGCCAGGGAGGTCTTGGAGTACTGTGAGCGTAAGAGTCTGGAGGATTGATCGGGAGGCCATTTTGGCCCGGCTGACCCGTTGGGCGAGCGAGCTCGCGCAGGACGACAACGTGCTTGCCGTGGTGCTTTTCGGATCATTGGCGCGTGGAGATCATACTGGCGCGAGCGATGCGGATGTTTTGATCCTCCTAGGTCACTCTTCGTGCCGTTTCGACGAGCGCATCCCTTCCTTCCTCCCCACGGGCATCGGAATTGGGGTCGATGTGTTCCCGTACACCTTGGAGGAGGCCGCGCGGGCCGTGGAGGAAAGGTGGGGAGTGGTGGAAGTGGCGCTGCGGGAAGGCCTTCCCCTGTTCGAGCGGAGGGAGAAGCTCGGTCGGCTCCGGTCTCTTTTGGGCCCAGGTTTTGAAAAGACAGGGTGAAACCCCAAGGTTGGTACCGCAGTTACAGGAAGCGTTCACGCGACGTGATATTGTCCATCTTGGCCTTGGCAACACTTCTGCCGATAGCCCCAGTGGTGGCGTCGGTTATCCTGGTCTCCATGGGCTCACCTGTGCTCTTCCGCCAAGTGCGCCCTGGGCTGCACGGGCGGCCGTTCACGCCCTACAAGTTCCGCACGATGATAGCCCTGCACGATAAGCAAGGGAACTTGCTTCCGGATGAGCAGAGGCTGACACAGCTTGGGCGCCGCGGTGGTAGAAGACCTGCCGCCGCGCGTGACCCCTGTTGGGACCCCCGCCAAGCCGATGAAAAGATCTCCATGACGGAGGGGGAAGCCATGAAAGAGCTCGTTCCCATGTCGAAGGGCGCTGCTCCTCATTTCCAGGACGTCATTGAGCTGGTTAAGGGATATAGCCAAGCTCGATCCCGGCGTTAAGGAGCGCATCCGGCAAGCCTTGGAGAGGTACGCACAGGATCCTGTCCACTACGCTTCAGAAGATGGCTGATCCCACGCTCTTGAACAAGCAGGGCGTGATTGTAGCGAGGCGCGGGAAGGCGTGTAGTGGGGAAAGGCCCATGGCATCGGGATTGGTGTCGCAGCACGAGGGATGCCTGGGAGCGTCTGGGGAACTAGCCTAAGCTTGCTTTAGCTCGCATGAGCATGTACGATCACCTCGGGTGATCGCCCGTGCTCAAGACATACGTCGCTAAGCTTGAAGAACGCCAGATCGAGGCATTGCGGGAGTTGTCCAAGGAAACAGGGGTCCCCCAAGCCGAGCTCCTGCGCCAGGCGGTTGACCTGCTGCTCGAAAAACGGGCTGCTGAGCGAGAACGGCTGGAGTTTCTCAGGCGCGTGGATCAGGATCTAGATGAGGACCGTGAGGCGATGGAGCGGCTGGCTCGCCTGTGAGGTACCTCACAGGCGAGGAAGTCGTTGTCGTCCATGAGCGGGTCCTGGCCAGGTTTGGCGGGGCTGGGGGCATCCGTGATTGGGGCTTGCTCGACTCCGCCGTGCAGCGTCCTCGGGGGGCCTTCGGTGGGGAGAACTTGTACCCTGACCTGTTCGCCAAGGCCGCCGCACTAGGACACTCCCTCGTTCTCAACCACCCGTTTGTTGACGGCAACAAGCGGACAGCCTAGGAAAGCATGAAGCGTTTCCTTGCGGAGAACGGATATCGGCTCAGGACCGCGAGCGACGAGATCGTCGACCTAATGCTTCGCATCGAGGATAAGGCCTTAGGCGTGGAGCAGACTGTGGATTGGCTTCGTCAGCGGACAATCTCCCCCTGACGGGTGACTCGGGTGGCAAAGGAGGGGAACCGTGGAGCTGAAGGTGGTGCGGATCGAGAAGCCGGACGAGGTGAACCTGATCCTGGGGCAGGCCCACTTCATCAAGACCGTGGAGGACCTGCACGAGACCTTGGTCACCCAGGTGCCGGGGGCCAAGTTTGCTCTTGCGTTTTGCGAGTCGTCCGGGCCGGCGCTCGTGCGGTGGTCGGGCACCGACCCCGAGCTCACCGAGCTCGCCAAGAAGAACGCCCTGGCCCTTGCGTGCGGCCATAGTTTCATCGTGTTCCTGCGGGGCCTTTATCCCATCAACGTGCTCAACGCGGTGAAGATGGTGCCCGAGGTGTGCCGCATCTTCTGCGCCACCGCCAACCCGGTAGAGGTGATCGTGGCCGAGACCGAGCAGGGGCGGGGCATCCTCGGGGTGATCGACGGGGTCAAGACCAAGGGCGTGGAGTCCGAGCCCGAGATTGCCGAACGCAAGGCCTTCCTCCGCACGATCGGGTACAAGCTGGGCTGACCTTGTCACCCTCTCTCCGACCCTCCCCCATCGAGGGGGAGGGGGTTGTGCCCCTTCTCCCCTTTGCGGATCCCTTCTCCCCGTTGTGGGTTCCCATTTATCCCTCTTCCCCGGGTGGGAGAGGGCGGGGGTGAGGGGGCGCCTTTCCTTGCCCGGGCAGTGCCCGAAGGCCGATCATGCTGACCATGTTTCCCGGAAGCGGAGGTGGACGATGAGCACCCGGGTAACGAAGAAAATGGTCACCCCCTTTGAGGCCTGTGGCGCGAGCGGGGCGATACTGATGATCAACCTTTATGACCCTCAAATCCCCACGTGCGTTTGTTCCTCGAGGCCGCGGAGGGGCGGAATTGCCCCTCCTCATCGTGGGGAACAAGCTGGACCTCGTATCGGAAGGGGACGTGCGCCGGGTGCAGGCGGAGCTCGGCATGGAGTTCCCCACGATGTCGCTTCTTTCGGGGACGAATGTGGCCGAGGTCACCGCGGAAGTCGAGAGGAGGTTTCCCCCGGGCTCGCGGATCGTGGTCCTTGGGATCTTCAACTCGGGCAAAACGAGCCTTATCGCCCGCCTGACCGGAAAGGAGTTGAAGATCGGGGACTTGCCGGGCACCACCCTCGAGTTCGAGGAGCATCCCTGGAACGGTCGGGTCCTGATCGACTCGGTAGGCCAAGTGATCGATGTGAACCGGCACTTCATGGTGGGCTACGATTTCACGGGTTGTCAAAGTCCAGAGGCGATGTTCGAGAAGGCCCTGCGGCTTGAGGCAGAGGGCATTCTGTCCTCTCTTGTCACGGCACGGGATGGGTTCATCACGGCGCTCCAGGGGATCTACGGCCGGGTTTCCGCCGGAGGAAAGATCGTGACCACCGGAGCGGGGGCATCGGCGTTGGTAGCGGAGGAGATCGCTGGGCAGTGCTACGAGACCGGGGTTCCGTGTCTATGCATCACCAACAACATGGCCCAGGCGCTGCCGGTATCGTTCGCCAAGGGCACAGCCGAGGAAGAAGGCGGCCTTGCCCGGTACATCGCCGATTCCGTTGGCCCGCGTGATGTGCTCATCGGGATCCCCGCCTCCGGGGGGACGGGGTTCGTCTACGAGGCCCTCCGCTTGGCCCGGGCCAAAGGTGCCCTGACCGTCGCCATCACAGAGAACAAGGATACCCCGCTGGGAAAGAATGCCGATGTGATCATCAAGAGCAACGCCAAGCCCGAGGGGCCATCCAGCACCAGGATTCAGACCGCTCACTTGGCGATCGGACATGCGCTGGTGTGCATCCTCGCCGCCCTCCGCGGGGTGACTGCCGAAGAGTCCATCCAGTTCATGCTCCCGGAGTGCATCGCCACCAAGAAAATGGGGATCAAGTGAGGGCCTGCGGCGATCGTTCCCACTGGCTCCTGTTTTAGCAACCGGTTCAGCTTGCGACCTGGGGCCATGGCAAGCTGCGAAGAAAGGGACGATCGCCGGAGGTGACCCCGGCCGATGCTCTCGCCAGCCTGGCGGTGGCGTGGGCGGCAACCCATGCCGGCGCCTTTCCCCCGATCCCCCGGACCACCGACGCCTTCCCGACGAGCGGGGAGCCCTTGTAGGAAGATCGTGCCGGTGGGGGGCTGGGCCGTCAGGGTCCGCCGTACCGCCGGTAGAGGATCAAGGCATTGGGCCCACGCTGGAACCCGAGGCCCCGCAGAACCTCCTCTAGGGGGCTTCCCAGCACCGGCTGCCCGTTCCAGGTGCGGACGGTGAGCCGGCGGAGTGGGCCCTCGACGAGCTTTGCCAGGGAGGCCAGCGCCTCCTTTCGCTCGGCCTCGGAAAGCTGGGCGAGCTCGGTGACCCGCTCCCCCCAGCCCTCGATCACCAGCACGGGTAGACCTCCGCGGAGGACGAGGAACGTCCCCGGTCCCCGCCGCAGGCGCCACTCCGGATCGGTGGGGTGCGGCACCGGGAACGGGGCCCCCGCCCCGTACAGCACTGCCGGGTCGGACGTGGGGATCAGCATCCAGTCCTCCTCCGACCGGGCGAGGTCGGCCAGTGCCGTGTCGGGAGCGAACTGGGCCCCGGCCAAGCCCTCCACGAGGAGACCCCGCTCCAGTTCCCCCCGCCACTCGAGGCGGGTGAGGAGAGGGTAGAGCTCGCCCCACGCCACGGCCGCCCCATCCAGGGCCAGGATCCCCCGGGAGAGGACCCCATATCGGGCGAGGAGGAGCTGCGCCAGGTTCCCCCGCTCCTCCTCGGTGAGGTCTCCGGCCGGCATGGGGACGAGGGACCACCGTCCGCTTCCGCCCTGCCAGACCCTGGTCTTGCTGACTTCTCGGGGAGGCGGGCCGGCCTGAAGCGGGGAGAGCCCGTCGACTGTCACGAGCCCGGCCCGGGCGAGCTCCCACAGGAGCACCGCACAACGCGCCGCGGGGATCCCAAGGTCCCCGGCAAGCTCGACGAGGAAGCTCGCCCCCCGAGCGGCGAGGCGTTTCCTCAGCGCCTCTGCCTCCGGGGAAAGCTCTCCGCCTGCCGGCGGGGGGTAGGCCTTCCCGAGCCACGGGAGGTCGTCCCGCCGGGCGAACGCGGCCGCCAGGTCCCGCCCGGCCCCGGGCCGGCCCAGCCACAGGAACTCCCCGCTGCGGAGGAGATCCTCCACCCACCCCGTGCGGTACCCCTCCACCCGCGCCGGCAAGGCCTCGCCGTCCCACAGGGCCCACGGGAGCGCGATCCCCTGGAGCTCCCTCAGGACCTGGGCCACGCCCTCCGGCCCGGAGAGGTGCGTGCCCGGCGTGCGGTGCTGGTGGCGGAGCACGTATCCTTGCAGGGCGGCCGGGCCGTACGCCCGGGCCCGCCCGCGGCGCGCGGCCAGGGTCCGGCGGCGCAGGCGCTCCAGGGTCTCCCGGCGCGTCCAGCACCGCTCGCCGCGCCAGGTCACGGCCACGAACGGGGGGCCGGCCAGGGCGGCCTCGATCGTCTCCGCGGGGAACGGATACCGGCGACGAAGCTCGGAACGGGAGACCAGCGCCCGGCTCCCTACACGCCGCCCTACCACCTCGGCCTGGGCTTCCCTGTCCCCAGCGAGGGCCGCCCGGTACAGGGGGAGGTCCTCCCCGGCCACGATCCGCTCCGGCGGGTCGGCTCCAAGGAACTCCACCCGGGCCAGCGTCCCGGTGGCAAGGAACCCGGGCACGGCGCCCCCTGCCTCGGGCGAGGCAAGGGCGGCGAGCTCGTCCTCGCCCACGTCCCCGAGGCGCTTCACGTGGGCCACGAGCTCGGCGCCGGTGCGCGCCCACCGCCCCTCTCCAATTCCGCGGAGCTCCCCCTCCACCTGCGCCACGGCCTCGGGGTCGACCGCGTGAGCAAGATCGCGGTCAAGGAGCACCGCCAGCTCTTCCTCGGCCAGGCCAGTCGGGACCGGGCCGGGCTTGGGCTCGTCCCACTGGTAGAGGTAGGTGGCCTGGAACTCCCAGAGGAGCGAGGCCGAAAACGGGGACGGGGCAAGACCGCGCCGCACGGCCACCTCCACCTCCCCTGCCTCCACCCGGCGGAGCCAAGAGAGGAGCGCATCCATGGGCAGGAACTCGGAGAGGATCTCCCGGTACGTCTCGATGACGATCGGGAACCCCGGTCGGGCCCGGGCCGCCTCGAGGAGATCCCGGGCGGTGAGGCGCCGGAGCCAGAGCGGCATGCGTTTCCCCGGCCGGTCCTGCGGGAGGAGCAGGGCCCGGCTCGCGTTCTCCCGGAACCGGAGGCCGAACAGGGGGGAGTTGGCGAGTTCGGCCAGCACGAGAGGCTCTGCCTCTTCCGGGCGGATGCCCCGGATGAGCGCGACGGCTCGGTCGAAGGGCACTTGGGTGAGCCGGAACAGGATCCCGGTGTTGCCGTGAAGGGAATCGGGCTGGATCCCGAGCTCCTCGCGGAATCGGGCCAGGATCGCCAGGCGCAGGGCGAGGTGGAACCGGCTCCCGAGCGGGGTCAGGAGGGCAAGGCGGAAGCCCCCGGCCTCGTCGGGGAACCCCTCGATCACGGTCCGGCGGTCGGTGGGCACGGCGGACCGGGAGCGTTGCTCCGCCACGTACCGCACGAGGTTCTCCGCCGCCGCCTGGTCCAGCGCGCACTCCTCCCTCAGCCAGAGGACGAGATCGGGATCGCCCAGGCGGTCCTCGATCTCCCGGGCCAGGGCTCCCACCGCAAGCCCCAGGTGGACGTCCCGACCGTAGGCCTCCCCTTTCCAGAACGGGATCTTGGCCGGTCCATCCCCTGGGGCGACCACCACCCGGTCGTGGCCGATGTCCACGATCCGCCACCGGTTCGTGCCGAGGACGATCACCTCCCCCACCCGGGCCTCGTACAC
Source organism: Candidatus Acetothermia bacterium (assembly GCA_024653305.1). Classification (NCBI taxonomy): domain Bacteria; phylum Candidatus Bipolaricaulota; species Candidatus Acetothermia bacterium. The sequence goes on from JANLFW010000010.1 coordinate 7,282, forward strand.
GAACTCCTCATCCAGCTCCCCGATCCGTTCCCCTCCTTCGGTGTACACCGGGTACTCCCCGGTATCGGGGATCGCCCCGCCGCTCGTGAGCGCGAGGTGCCGGCTCCCCGGGAGGGGGTGGAGCACGTCGTGCACCCGGTCCCAGACGAGGCGTGGCCGGGCTCCCCAGGGAAGGGCGCCCTCGGAGAGCATCCGCAGCACGGAGAGGAACGCATCCCGCGGGAGGTCGTGGAACGGGTACGCCCGGCGCACGAGGCGCAGGAGGTCGTCCACCGCCATCGGACCCCCGGCGACGATGGCCACGATCTGCTGGGCAAGGATGTCGAGCGCCCCCTTGGGGATACGGACTTCCGCGATCTCCGCCCGGCGCATCGCCCGGGCCAGGGCGGCCATCTCCAGGAGATCGCCCCGGGTCTTGGGGAGGAGCCGCCCCCGGGACGGGGCGCGGTAGAGGTGCCCGGCCCTCCCCACCCGCTGGAGCGCCCGGGCCACCCCATGCGGCGATTCCACCTGGATCACGAGGTCCACGAGCCCCATGTCGATCCCGAGCTCGAGGCTGGCCGTGGCCACGATCGCCGGGAGCTCCCCGGCCTTGAGCCGCCCCTCGAGGTCCCTCCGACGTTCCTTGGCCACCGACCCGTGGTGGACCTGGACGAGCTCGTAGCCCGCGAGCTCGTTGACCTCGGCGGCGATCCGCTCCGCGGCCCGGCGGTTGTTCACGAACACGATCGTGGAGCGGTGGCCAAGGATCAGCTCGTGAAGCCGGGCATAGATCGAAGGCCACACCGAGCCCTCGGGGAGGGCGGTCATGTCCGCGGTGGGGGCGATCACCAGGAGGTCCAGTTCCTTCCGGAGCCCGGCGTCCACGGCCTTCACCGTCCGCTCATGGAACGTCCCCGCGTCTTCGGCGTACCCGCCGAGGAACCGGGCCACCGCGGGGAGGGGGCGGATGGTGGCCGAAAGCCCGATCCGCTGGAACGGCCGTGCGCACAAGGCCTCCAGGCGCTCCAGGAGCACGGAGAGGAACGTGCCCCGCTTGCTCTCGGCCAGGGCGTGGACCTCGTCCACGATCACGTACCGGACGCTCCTCAGGGTCTCCCGCGCCCGGGGCGAGGTGAGCATGAGGTGCAGCGACTCCGGGGTGGTGATGAGGATGTGGGGCGGGCGGCGGACGAGGCGCTGCCGCTCCGCGGATGGGGTGTCCCCGGTGCGCACCCCGACCCGGATCTCGGGCAGGGTAGTCCCTTCGGCCCGGGCCACCTCCTGGATCCCGGCGAGGGGAACGCGGAGGTTCCGCTCGATGTCGTACCCAAGGGCCTTCAGGGGGGAGATGTACAGCGTGTGCACGGCCGGGGCGGAGGGCTCGGGCGGGCGTCGCAGGAGCTCGTCGATGGCAAAGAGGAACGCGGCCAGGGTCTTCCCCGAGCCCGTAGGGGCGAGGATCAGCGTGTGGGATCCTGCAGCGATGGCCGGCCACCCCAGCTCTTGGGCCGGGGTCGGCGTCCCCAGCACCCCCCGGAACCAGCGGGCCGCCACTGGGCTGAACAGGGCCAGCGGATCGTGTTCCGGCGAGGTGATCGGTGAGCGTTCCACCACAGGTCACCGCTCGCATTCTAAGCCCTCGCACGGCTCCCCCTCACCTCGACCCTCGCTCACAAGGGGGAAGGGTGGCGATTGGCCTAGGTCCCCTCTATACTTCGGGCGAATCCAACGAGGAGGGAAAGGGATGCGTACGCTGCCCCAGGTGCTTGAGGAGACGGCCAAGAAGCACCCGGACCGCCCCGCCGTGTTCTACGAGGGGAAGACCCTCACCTACCGCGACCTCGCCAGCGAGGTGGAGCGGTTGGCGGCGGGCTTGGTGGAGCTGGGGGTCGAGCCCGGGGACAAGGTCGCGATCTGGATGTCCAACGTCCCGGAGTGGATCGTGGCCTACTTCGCGGTCGCCCGGGCCGGTGGGGTGGTGGTGCCGATGAACACCCGCTACAAGACCCACGAGGTCGTGTACATCCTCGGCAACTCCGAAGCCAAGGCGGCCTTCCTTGCCCCTGGGTTCCTGGGAATCGACTACACAGGGATGCTCGGGGAGGTACGGCCGAAGCTCCCCCTCCTGCGGGAGGTGATCGCCGTGGGCGAGGGCGCTCCCGGGGCGCGCCCGTACGCAGAGGTCCTGGCCTTGGGCGATACCCCTGCCGCCCGGGCTGAGCTCGCCCGCCGCCAGAACGCGATCCACCCTGAGGACTGCGTGTTCATCCTGTACACGTCCGGCACCACCGGGGAGCCCAAGGGGGCGATGCTCTCCCACCACAACATGGCCGAGAACGCCCGCCAGATCACGGAGATCATGGAGGTGACAGAGCAAGACGTGTTCCTCCTCGCGGTGCCGTTCTTCCACTGCTTCGGGTGCGTGATGGGGATCCTGGGGGCGATCACGTGGGGGGCGGCGATCGTGCCGATGCCCATTTTCAAGCCCGACGAGGCCCTTCGCCTCGTGGAGAAGCACCGGGTGAGCATCCTCTACGGGGTGCCCACGATGTTCGTCCTTGAGCTCGAGGAGCAGCGCCAGGCCAAGGCCGCCGGCCGGCCCTACGACGTGTCCTCGCTCCGCACCGGGATCATGGCCGGGGCGCCGTGCCCGGTGGAGGTGATGCGGGGGACGATGGACGAGCTCGGGTGCAACGTGTGCATCTGCTACGGTCTCACCGAGGCCTCTCCCGTGATCACCATGACTAGGTTTTCGGACCCGATCGATAAACGGGTGGAGACGGTGGGCAAGACCCTCCCCGGGGTCGAGGTCAAGGTGGTGGACGATGCCCGGCGGGAGGTCCCCCTCGGGGAGACCGGGGAACTCGCGTGTCGGGGGTACAACGTGATGCTCGGGTACTGGAAGAACCCCGAGGCCACCCGGCAGGTCATCGACGAAGGGGGTTGGCTCTACTCCGGCGACCTCGCCACCCTCGATGCCGAGGGGTACGTGCGGATCGTCGGCCGGAAGAAGGACATGTACATCGTGGGCGGGTTCAACGTGTACCCGGCGGAGGTGGAGGAGGTCCTGTTCACCCACCCCGGGATCCAGAACGTGGCCGTGGTCGGGGTGCCGGACCGGGTGATGGGCGAGGTGGGGATGGCGTTCATCATCCCCCGCCAGGGCACACATCTGGACCCCCAGGAGGTCGTGGACTTCTGCGCCCACAGGATCGCCGGGTTCAAGGTCCCGCGGTACGTGGTGGTGGCCACGGAGTTCCCCATGACCCCCTCAGGGAAGGTCCAGAAGTACAAGCTCGTCGAGCAAGGTCGGGAGCTCATCGCCCAAGGGAAGGTCCGGAAGCTTGAACCGCGCAAGACCGGACGTTGAGGGGGATCGGGGTTACAGGCCCTGGCGGGCGAGCCAGCGGGCCAGGACCGGGTCGGTGAGGACCCAGTCCCCTCGCCCGCTCCGTTCGGCTAGCCCCTTCTTTTCCAGGTACAGAAGGTAGCGGGACACCACATTCGGCGTGTCCCCCACCGCCTGGGCGATGGCCGTGGGCGCGGAATGGCCTTGGGCCAAGGCCAAGGCCACCTTTCGCTCCTTGGGGGCGAGGTGCGTCCACTCCTCGCGCAACAGGAGATCCCCCTCTTCCCTCAGGAATTCCTCCCCGGCCTGGGCCACCGCCTCCGCGGTCACCTTCCCACCCAGCCGGGCCAGCTCCCGGCCGAGGAACTGGACGTAGAACGGGATCCCATGGGTGAGCTCCCACAACGCCTCCAGGGCTTCGGCGGGGACCCGTTGCCCCAGGTTTCGGGAGAGGAGCGTGTCCACCGCAGGCTTGGGGAGCGGGCCCACCTCCCGTACCACGAACTGGCGCCAGAACGCGGCGGCCGGGGATAGGGCCACCGCCTCCATGGTGCCCCGCATCGATCCGGAGATGGAAAACACGGTGTGTTCTATCCTTTCGTACAGGGTGCGGAGCTTGCGCACTGCCCCCTCCCCCAGCGCCTGTCCGGCGTGCTTGACCTCCATCAGGGTGGGGAACTCGTCCAGGAAAAGGACACAGCGCACCCCGGTCTCCCGGGCCAGGTTCTCCGGGAAGAGCACCGCCCGTTCCAGGAAGTCCGCGGCCGAGGGGCGTTCCTCTCCCCGGGAAAAGAGGAGCAAAATCTCGATCTCCCGACGAAGCCTCACGGAGATTCGCACGCCGTCGAGGACTTCCCGCAGGAGGTCGAGAGGGGCGGAAAGAAGGTTCCGCGCCCGTACGGCCAGCGGGAGCCTCCCCCGCTCCTGGAACCGTTCCAGGGTCTCCCGCACCAGGGATTGGGCAAGCTCCCCGAGTGTCCCCTCCACCAGGTCCCACAGGGACAGGTACACCGGGATCACCCTGGGGTTTTCATCCAACCGACGGACGACCTCCAGGAAGACCGAGGTCTTGCCCATGCGGCGGCGGCCCACGAGGGCGAACCCCATGCGCTCGCGGGGGGAGCTCAGGGCCTCCACCATTTCCGCGAGGAGCTCCTCGCGATCCACGAAGTCCTCCCCATACGCCGGACGCAACGTGAACATCTTACGACAAGTTTATCGTCGACAAATCTATCGTCAACGTTGCCCCCTGGTTTCGTGAGCTGGGGGAGGCCTTGGTTGTGGGAATGGGATGCGTGAAACGGCTTATCGTTTGGCCCGGGCGAGGGCCTCGTCGATGGTGCCCGTCATGTAGAACGCCTGCTCCGGTATCTCATCGAGCTCCCCGTCGCAGATCATGCGGAACCCGCGCACCGTGTCCTCGATCTTCACGTATGCCCCCTTGCGGCCCGTGAACTGCTCGGCCACGTGGAACGGCTGGGCCATGAACCTTTGGATCTTCCGGGCCCGCATGACCACCGTCTGGTCCTCCTCGGAGAGCTCCTCCATCCCCATGATGGCGATGATGTCCTGGAGGTCCTGGTAGCGCTGGAGGATGGCCCGCGTCCGCTGGGCGACCTCGTAGTGCTCGCGGGAAAGGACCCGCGGGTCCATGAGGCGGGAGTCGGACTGCAGGGGGTCCACCGCCGGGTAGATCCCCTTCTCCGCCAGCTCCCGGGTCAGGGTGATCGTGGCGTCGAGGTGGGCGAACACCGTGGCTGGGGCCGGGTCGGTGAAGTCGTCGGCCGGCACGTACACCGCCTGGACCGAGGTGATCGACCCCCGGCGGGTGGAGGTGATCCGCTCCTGGAGCTCCGCCATCTCCGTGGCGAGCGTCGGCTGGTACCCGACCTCGCTGGGCATCCGCCCCAGCAGGGCCGACACCTCGCTCCCGGCCTGGGCGAACCGGAAGATGTTGTCGATAAAGAGGAGCACGTCTTTGCCCTCCTCGTCGCGGAAGTGCTCGGCCATCGTCACCCCGGACAGGCCCACCCGGAACCGGGCCCCGGGGGGCTCGTTCATCTGCCCGTACACGAGCACCGTGCTCGGCAGCACCCCGGCCCGCTTCATCTCCAGGTACAGGTCGTTCCCCTCCCTCGACCGCTCCCCGACCCCGGCGAACACGGAGTAGCCCTTGTGCTCGTAGGCGATGGCCCGGATCAGCTCCATGATCAGCACCGTCTTCCCCACCCCGGCCCCGCCGAACAGGCCGATCTTGCCCCCTTTCGGAAACGGGGCGATGAGGTCGATGACCTTGATCCCGGTCTCCAGCACCTCGTCCTCCACCGCAAGGTCGGCGAGCGGTGGGGGCTCGCGGTGGATGGGGTAGCGCTTGGTCGTCGCGGGGGGAGGCTGCTCGTCGATGGGGTGCCCGGTGAGGTCGAACATCCTGCCCAGGGTCTCCGGGCCCACCGGGACGGCGATCGGCCCGCCGGTGTCCACGACCTTGTCCCCCCGGCGGAGGCCATCGGTGGTGTCCATGGCGATCGCCCGCACCGCGGAGTCCCCGAGGTGCTGGGCCACCTCGAGCACGAGGTCCTTGCCCTCCCGGGCGATGATCAGCGCCTGCCGCAATGGGGGCAGGTGCCCATGTGGGAACTGCACGTCCACCACCGGCCCACGGATGACCGTGATCCAACCCTCGGCCACAGGTTCTCGGTTCGCCATCAGTCCCTCACCGCCTCCGCCCCGCCCATGATGTCGGCGAGCTCAGTCGTGATCCGGTGCTGACGGGCCTTATTATAGTTCAGGGTCAGCTTCTCCATGAGCTCGTCGGCGTTGTCGGTGGCCGCCTTCATCGCCTGACGGCGGATCGCGTGCTCGGAGGTCTTGGCGTCGACCAGGATCTCGTAGATCCGGCCGAGGAGCACGAGGCGAGCCAGCTCGTTCACGACCTGGGGCAGTCCCGGCTCGACCAGGAGATCGCGGGGCCGGCCTTCCGGCAGGGCCAGGGGGAGGAGGCGCTCCACCCGCACCTGCTGGGAGAGCTCCCCGCGAAAGTACATGTACACCGCGTAGGCCTCGCCCACGTCGCGCCCGTACAGGGCGAGGAGGTCGGCCTGGATCGCCCGGGCGATGTCCAGGTTCGGCCGGTCGTAGAGGCGCAGGTACCGGCGCACGATCGGCCACGGACCGCCCCGGAAATGGCGATTCGCTTTGTCCCCGCCCACCAAGAGCCGGACCCCTTCCCGCCCGCGGCAGAAGTGGTCCGCCGCCCGGTTCACATCCCCTACGTAGCGGCCACACAGGCCGCGGTCGGTGTTGATCACCAGCACCGCCGTCCCTGGCTGCCCGACCCCATCCACGAGCGGATGGGACAGGCCCCCCTGCCGGAATGCGGCGACAAGGTCGGCGAGCACCTGGCGGCTCTCCGCGCCGAACGGCCGGGCCGCCAGGAGCACCCGCTTTCGTTGCATGACCTGGGTGGTGGCGATGGTGTACATGGCCTTGGTGATCTGCCGCACGTGGCGGACGTTCTGGATCCTCCGGTAGATCTGGCGGGCGCGGACGGCCATCAGGCCCTGAACCCTTCCCTGAACTCGGCGATCGCTGCCTCCAGGCCCGCGCGAACGCCCTCGGTCAGGCGGCGTTGCCGCTTGAGCTCGGCCAAGACCTCGGGGTGCCCTTCCCGCAGCGACGCGAGGAACCCCTGTTCGAACGCGTTCACCGCTTCCACCGGGATGTCGTCGAGGTGCCCGCTCACCGCCACGTACAGGATCGCCACCTGTTCCTCCACCGGCATCGGCCGATACTGATCCTGCTTGAGGATCTCCATCACCCGCTCCCCCCGGGCGAGCTGGGCCTGGGACGCCTCATCGAGCTCCTGGGCGAACTCGGCGAACGCCGCGAGGTCCCGGTACTGGGCGAGCTCCAGCCTGAGTTGCCCGGCCACCTCCTTCATCGCCGGCACCTGGGCCGCCCCGCCCACCCGCGACACCGAAAGCCCCGCGTTCATCGCCGGCCGCTGCCCCTTGTTGAAGAGGTCGGCCTCGAGGTAGATCTGGCCGTCGGTGATGGAGATGAGGTTCGTCGGGATGTAGGCGGTGATGTCCCCGGCCTTGGTCTCCACGATGGGCAGCGCGGTGAGCGATCCGCCTCCGTATTCGTCCGCCAGGCGCGCCGCCCGCTCGAGGAGGCGGGAGTGGGTGTAGAAGATGTCCCCAGGGTACGCCTCCCGGCCCGGCGGCCGCCTGAGGAGAAGGGAGATCTCCCGGTACGCCACGGCGTGCTTGGAGAGGTCATCGTAGATCACCAGCGCGTCTTCTCCGCGGTCGCGGAAGTACTCGCCCATCGCGCAGCCGGCGTAGGGGGCGATGTACTGGAGCGGGGTGGGGTCCTCGGCGGCCGCGGCGACGACGATCGTGTGCCCCAGGGCATCGTACCGGCGCAGGGCGTCCACGACCTTGGCGATGGTGGACGACTTCTGGCCGATGGCCACGTAGATGCAGTACACGCCTTGGTCGCGTTGGTTGATGATCGTGTCCACCACGATCGCGGTCTTGCCGGTGCGGCGGTCGCCGATCAGGAGTTCCCGCTGCCCGCGGCCGATCGGGGTCAGGGCGTCGATGCACTTGATCCCGGTCTGGAGCGGGGTGTCCACCGGCTGGCGCATGATCACGCCGGGGGCCTTCTCGTCCGTCTTGCGGTGCCCCTCGGGTTGAACCGGCTCCCCGCCGTCTAGGGGACGGCCGAGGGGGTCCACCACCCGCCCCAGGAACCCCCGGCCGACCGGGGTCTCCAGCACCCGCCCCGTACGACGGACCTCGTCCCCTTCCTTGATCTCCTGGTCCGGGCCGAGGAGGGCGACCCCCACCGAGTCCTCGGCCAGGTCCAGCACGAGGCCGTAGATGTCCCCTGGGAACAGGAGCAGCTCCGAGGCCATCGCCGACCGCAGCCCCCACACCCGGGCGATGCCGTCCCCCACCTCCACCACCACCCCGACCTCCTCCATCGCGAGGTCGGCGCCGAGGTCGCGGATCTGCTGCTTGATGATGGACGCGATTTCGTCTTTGCGTGGGCTCATCGGCTACCCCTTTGCCAAACGCTCGGCCAGTCGAGCAAGACGCCCGCGCAGGGAGGCGTCAATGCGCCGGCCGGCCAACTTCAACTCCACCCCTGCCAGAAGCTCGGGGGCGTCCACCGTCTCCAGGTCCACCGGCCGGCCCACGGCCTCTTCCAACCGGGCCTTGAGCGTGCTCAGCCACGCCGCGGATAGCGGCCGAGCCGTGCGCACGAGGACATGCACCGCCTTGCCCTGTTCCTCGGCAGCGTTGAAGAAACCTTCGGCCAACTCGGGGAGGAGGGCGGCCCGCCCCTTGCGCATCAAAAGCCGTAGCAGGTTGAGGGTGTAAGGGTGCACCACCTCCCCTAGGGCCTGACTCAGCACGGCCTCCTTGGTTTGGGTGGCGATCAGGGGGTGGGCGAGGAACGGGGGCACGAGGTCGGGATGGTCGTTCCACAGCTCACGGATGAGGGAGAGATCCTGGGCAATGCGCTCCGTGAGGCCCTCGGCCGCGCTCACCTCGTACAGGGCCTGAGCATAGCGGCGGGCGACCTCTGGCTCGGGCATGGCTACTGAAGGAGCCGGGGGTCAATCCGCCCGCTGAGCTCGGCGAGGAGCCGCTCGTGGTCGGCAGGCCTCACCTCCCGCTCCAGGACCCGGGAAGCCCCGAGGAGGACGAGCTCCGCGTACGCGCGGCGCAGCTCGGCCAGGGCCTCCTCCCGGGCCCGCCCCGCCGCGGCCTCTCCCTCCGCGATGATGCGTTGGGCCTGGTCTCGAGCTTCCCGCCGGGCCTCGCGCAGGAGCCGCTGGGCCTCGGCCTCGGCACGGGCCAGGATCTCCCGCGCCTGGCGGTTGGCCTGGCTCAATTCCTCCTCCCGCCGGCGGAGCAGGGCCTCGGCCTGGGCCTGTGCGTCCTTGGCCCGCAAGAGCCGCTCCTCCTCAAGCTGCCGACGCCGGTCGAGCCAAGCGAGCACCGGCCTCCAGAGGAGGCGCTTGAGGAGCCACAGGAGCAGGGCGAAGTTGACCAGGTTTAGGATCAGCGTCCAGTTGATGTTCTTGACGATGGTGCCCCACTCCAAGCGCACGCTCTCCTCCTCAGGCCACGAAGATGAGGACGATGGCCACCACAAGCGAGTAGATGCCGGTGGTCTCGGTGATGGCCTGGCCGATAACCATGGTCCGGAGCAGGACGTTGGCCATCTCCGGCTGGCGGGCCATGGCGTCCAGGGCATGGGCGGCGGCGATGCCCTCTCCCACCGCCGGGCCGATGGCCCCCAAGCCCATGCAGATCCCGGCCGCCAGGTACCTTGCTGCGTTGATGATCACGCTGTCCATCTTCCTCTCTCCTCCTCTCACTCTGCGGTTACCTGGATGTACGCCGATGCCAGAAGCGCGAACACGAATGCCTGGATGGTGCCGGCGAACAGCCCGAACCACCCGTTGAGCACCACCGGGACCAACACCGGCGCGAACTTCTCCGTGACTATCGTGGTCAAGATCGCCCCCCCCAGGATGTTCCCGAACAGACGGAACCCGTGCGACAGCGTCCGCCCGAAGTCCCCGACCACGTTCAAGGGAAGCAAGAACGGGAACGGCTCGAAGTACCCCCTGAGGTGGCGGAAGAACCCCTTCTCCCGGATCCCGTAGTAGTGGGTGAGTCCGTACACCATGAGGGCCAAGCCCATGGTCACGTTCAAATCCTGGGTTGGGGAAACGACGTACGGGATGGGAAGGAGGCTCGCCCAGTTGCACAGAAGCACGTACAGGAGCAGGGTGGCGATCAGGGGGAGGAGCCGCCGCCTCAAGGACTTGGTGAATCCCCCGAGGAGTTGGTCCTCCACCAGCTCCACCGCCGCGGCCAGGGCCGCGGCGCGACGGCTCGGCGGGGCGTCCGGATCCGCGGAGAGCCCTCGCCGCAGCCACAGCGCAACCAGGGCCAGGGCGATCGTGACCCCCACTGCCGCCGCGATGACGGCGAGGTTGAACGCGATCTCCACGCCGCCGATCCGGATGTGGAGGGCTAGCTCTTTACCCAAGTGCTCGAGCAACCCGCACCGTCCAGATCCAACGCCCCGCGGTGGGCAGGAGGAGCCCCACCGCCACGGCCAGCGGTTCCAGTCCCAAGGCGATCCCGCCGAACGAGAGCACCCCAAGAAGCACCTGGCGGGAGAACGCGGCCAGCCCAGCCGCGGGCCCGCCCCGGGATTCCCGGACCCACGCTCCCAGGAGCCATCCCCGCACCAGCCGGCCGGCGGCGATCACCCCCACCCCCCATGCCACACCGGCCGCCCACTCCCAGCCCACCGCGAGGAAGGCCAGCGCCACCAGCACCGCGAGCAGTGCCCCTTCGCGCATCCCTACCCAGATCCACGCTGGCATTCTGACCTCACAACGTCCGCATCTCTTGGCCTTTTTTCTCCGCCAGCTCGTCCGCCTTCTTCACGTGGTCTGCGGTCAGCTCGTCGAGCTCATCCCGGACCCGGAAGTAGTCGTCCTCAGCGAGACGCCCGTCCTTCTTCTCCTGGTCCAGCTTCTCCCGCACGTCCCGGCGGATGTTGCGTAGGGCGATCTTGGCCTCTTCCGCCCGTTTATGGACGAGCTTGACGAGCTCGTTCCGCCGCTCCTCCGACAGTCGCGGCACCTTGATCCGCACCACTTGGCCGTCGTTCTGGGGGTTGAGGCCGAGGTCGGCGGCCAGGATCGCCTTCTCCATGGCCGGAATCTGTGTACGGTCGAACGGGCGCACCACGATCAGGTCGGGATCGGGGGCCACCACGTTCGCCAGGTGTTTGAGCGGGGTGGGGGTGCCGTAGTACTCCACCATCACGTTCTCCAGGAGCGCCGGGTTGGCCCGTCCGGTGTGCACCTTCCCCAGCTCCGCCCGGAACACCTCCAGCGTCCTCGCCATGTGGGCTTTGGCGTCACGTAGTAGCGGATGTTCCATACGTTCCCACCTCGGCGAATCCTAGCCGCGATGCGTCCCGGTCGCAAGCAGGCGATAATCGCCCGTGCGCATTCCGGTGGGGTCCGTGCTCGCCGGGCACCCGTACGCCCGGGAGATCCTGGCCCGCCTGAACGCGGCCGGCCATCAGGCCGTGCTCGTCGGGGGGGCGGTGCGGGACGCGGTCCTGGCCGAGGCCCGGGGGGAAGCTTTCGTGGCCCAGGACGTGGACATCGCCACCTCGGCCGCCCCGGCCGAGGTGCGGCGTCTGTTCGCCGACCGCAAGGTCCTCACGGTGGGAGAGAGCTTCGGGGTGGTGGTGGTGGTCGGCCCGGATGGCCGACAGTACGAGGTGGCCACGTTCCGCACCGAGGACGGCTACGCCGACGGCCGGCGGCCGGACCGCGTGCGGTGGGGCTCCCTCGCCGAGGACGTGCGGCGACGGGACTTCACCGTGAACGGGCTCGCCGCCGACGCCGACGGGGAGGTCCTGGATCTGGTGAAAGGGATCCCCGACCTTAAGGCCGGCCTCATCCGGGCCATCGGTGATCCCCACCAGCGGTTCGCCGAAGACTTCCTGCGCATGCTGCGCGCCGTGCGCTTGGCCTGCCAGCTTGGGTTTGCCATCGAGCCCCAGACCGCCGCCGCCATCCGCGCCCATGCCCCCCGCATCACCGGCATCTCCTGGGAGCGGATCCGCGACGAGCTTTTGCGTACCCTGGCCACCCCCCGAGCCGCCCGCGGGGTCGCCCTCCTCGAGGAGCTCGGCCTTCTCCGGCACGTGCTCCCGGAGATCGCCGCCCTGCGCGGCGTGCCCCAGCCCCCGGAGTACCACCCGGAGGGGGATGTCCTGGTCCACACCGTGGCCGCGGTGGGCGCGGCGGACGGGGTGTGGGACGACCCGGTTCTCAAGCTGGCGGTGCTGTTCCACGATGTGGGCAAGCCCGCGGCCCTGGAGCGCTCCGGGGGGGAGAACATGGGCGGCCACTGTGGGATCGGGGCCCGCATCGCCGAGGAGGCGCTGACGCGGCTGCGGCTCCCGCGGCGTGAGGTGGACCGGGTCGCCTACCTCGTGCGGGAGCACATGCGGGTGGCCCGCCTCCCGGAGATGGGCATCGGCAAGCAGGTGCGCCTCCTCGGCGAAGGGGAGGACGAACGGGCCCCGCTCGCCGACCTGCCGCGGCGGTTCCCCTTGTTCGCCGACCTCCTGCGCTTGGTGATCTGCGACGCCGAGGCCTCCGCCCATCGGGCCGATGCGTGGCGGCCCCTCCTCTCCCGGTCGGTGGGGCTCCTCGTCCACCTGCGGCACATCCACGGCATCCGCCGGGCGCGGGAGCTCATCACCGGGGACGACCTCGTGGCGCTGGGGGCGCGGCCAGGGCCCCGCCTCGGCCAGGTGCTTTCCGCCGTGCACGAGCGGATCCTGGCCGGGGAGATCACCACCCGGGATGAGGCGCTCGCCCTCGCGGCCCGCCTCCTCGAAGGTCAGCGGTAACGCGCGTCACGTCCCCGATGTCCCCTCGCCGGTTCGCGTCTCGCCTGGCGGAGGGCGGCCGCGCCGGCTAGCCTGGCCACGGTATGGACGCGCTCAACCTCGGACCGGGCCTGGCGCTACCGCTGGCGGACGTCGTCGGGCAATGCGTGGCCATCCTCGGCATCCGCGGGTCCGGCAAATCCAACACCGCCGGGGTCATCTTCGAGGAGCTCCTCACCGCCCACTACCCGATGTCCATCGTGGACATCGACGGGGAGTACTTCGGCCTCAAGGAGAAGTACGAGGTGCTCGTGGTGGGGTCTGGGGAGAACGTGGACGTGGAGCTGGATATGGCCGCCGCGGGCGAGGTCGCCGACCTCTCCCTCCACGAGGGCGTCCCGGTGATCTTGGACGTGTCGGACATGCTCGCCGACGAGCGAGAGCGGTTCCTGCTCGAGTACCTCACCCGTATCTGGGCCCTGGCCGGCAAGCTCAGAAAGCCGTACATGATCGGGATCGAGGAGTGCCACGAGTTCATCCCCCAAGGGGTGCGCACCGACCTCAAGGAGGTCATCGCCCGCATCGCCCTCCGCGGCCGGAAGCGGGGCCTGGGGGCGGTGGTCATCTCCCAGCGCTCGGCCAAGGTGGAGAAGGACGTCCTCACCCAGGCCGGGATGCTGTTCCTCCACCGGGTGGTGCACGAGGCGGACATGCGCGTGTACGGGGAGCTTCTCCCATGGCGCCGGCTGGAGGCCAAGGAGACGGTGTCCCAACTTGGGGTGGGGGAGTGCATCTTCATGTCCGGGTCCACGGCCCGCAAGGTCAAGATCCGGGTGCGGCACACGTTCCACGGTGGGTATACGCCGTCGTTCCGGGCGGTGGAGTCGCCGAAGCTCCGGCAGGTACGGAGTCGGATCTTAGACGCGCTCGCCCGCGCTCGGAACGTGGCCCCGCCGGTCGCGGTGGGGCCCCAACCGTCGCCGCGCGAGGATCCGCGTGCCAGGCCGGTCGACCCGCCCCCGGCGCCGGCCCTGATCGCGGACGACCCGGACCCTCCCGCCCCGGACGCGGACTTGCCCGGCCCGGTCCTCCTGCGGGTGGACCGGCTCCTCCGGCGCCTGCGGCGGCTTCCCCCGGTGAAAAGGCGGCTGGTCGCGTTCCTGGTGGAGCGGGAGCCGAACACCTACACCACGAGCGAGCTCGCGTCCTGGATCGATTGTGCCGAGGCGGCTCTGCTGGCCGAGCCGCCCACCGAGCTCGTGGACCTGGGCCTGATCGTGCAGGAGCGGTTCGCCCGCGGCCTGGCTTATCGGGCGGCCTTGCGGCAGTACGTGGCCGAGGCGTTCGCCGGGTTCGCCGCCGAGCTCGGGCCGGAGGGGACCCGCCGCCTGATCGCCCATCTCCGCCACCGGCTGGCCGGCATTTCCACAGCTGAACGTAATCTAGTTCACATCCCTTGACGGCCCGCCTCCCGACGTGGTAGGATTCACGCGTTGGAAGGGGGAGAACGTATCATGAAGGTCCACATCGTCGAGCGCTACGTTTCCGATTCCGATGCCCTGGAAAACTACGTTGAGAAGAAGGTAGAGACCTTGTCTCGCTACTTCGACAAGATTTTGAAGCTCGACGTGATCATGGAGGTGGAGGGGGCCGCCCATCGGGTGCAGATGATGGGGTACCTCGTAAACCGCAAGGTGGTCAAGGCGGCGGTGGAGACGAACGACATGTACGCCTCGGTCGACCAGGCGGTGGACAAGCTGCAGCGGCAGCTGGTGCGGTACAAGGAGCGGCTGCGGGTGCCGCGGAAGACCGGGCGGCCCGAGCCGACCTCCCCCCGCACCGCGCCTACCGGGCCGCGCATCGTGGTCGTGGACGACTACCCGCGCAAGCCGATGACCCCTGAGGAAGCGGTCCTGGAGCTGGATCGCAGCGACCGCGAGTTCCTCGTGTTCTTCCACGCCGTGGACGATGGGCCGGCGGTCATGTTCCGCCTGGAAGATGGGAAATATGGGCTCATCTTGCCGCGTCGCTAGGAACGGAGGCGGATGATCCGCGCCCTTGCCCTGTATTCCGGTAGCCCCGCGAGCGCCCTCGCGGTGAAGCTGGCGGAACGGGCCGGGGGTCTCGATATCCGCCTCGTGTACTTTCGGTCCCCGTTCTTCCGAGGCGAGGACCGGATCGGGTTGAGCGCGCAGCGGCTTTTTCCTTGTCACCCGTTCCGCTCGGCCACCCTCAAGCGCGACTACCTCCGGTTGTCGTTGGGCGGTCACGGGCTGCCCTTCCCCTGTGGATCCTGTCGGCGTGTGCTTCTCAGCAAGGCGGCCCGGCTGGCCCGAAGGCTGCGGGCGGAGGTGGTCATCACCGGCGAGGTGGTGGGCCGAGGGGGCCTCGGGCCAGATGGGCTGTCCGCCCTGGACGCCGCGGTGGGTTTAACGGGCCGGGTGTTGCGTCCCCTGTCCGCCCGTCTCCTTTCCCCCACCGAGGCCGAGCTCGCGGGGTGGGTGGACCGGGCGGTCTTCCTCGACGTGGAGGACGGGGCGTCCACGGGTGAGGAACGGCTGGACCGTCTGGCCCGGGAGCTGGGGGCAACAACGCCCCGGGGCGAGCAGCGATGCCTCCTCTCCGATCCGGAGTTCGTGGCCCGGCTGGCGGTGTACCTGGCCGAGGGCAAGGCCACGGCGAACCTCATCCAGCTCCTGGAGTTCCGGCATTTCTACCGCGTCGCCCCGGATGCGGTGGTGGTGATGGCGTTGACCCGGGAGGAACAGGCCACCCTGCAAACCATCTTCCTCCCCACCGACGTGCGCCTGTACCTGCCGATCCCGGGTTCCCCGCTGACCCTGGTCCGGGCCGATTGGACCCAGTGCTCGCCGGAGGAACGACGGCGCATCATCGCCGACGCGGCCCGGATCACGTTGCGTGTGGCCGGGGTGGCCCCCGGTCACCCGTGGTCGGTGCGCTTCCGGTGTGAGTGGGAGGAGGAGACCCATCGGATGAGCGTGTTCCCCCCCGGCCAGGGGTGGGAGGCCCGCTGGTCGGACTTGATCCCCCCGCAGGTCGGCGTAGAATTCCAAGGAAGTTGTCAGCCTACAGCTTGATCCCGTTACCTTAGGGCTTGAAGTGAGGAGGTGTATCATGCCCATTTATCGTTACCGTTGCTCCCGCTGTGGTGCGGAGTTCCGCGAACTCCAGGCTGGGAAAGGCGAGGGGTTGGTCCGCTGCCCGGGCTGCGGGGCAAGCGAGGTGGCCCGACTGCTCCCGCGGTTCGGCGTGGTGTACAAAGGCAGCGGGTTCTACACCACGGAGTATCGACGCCGGTCGTCGGCCGATGGCGAGGCCAAGGGCGAGGCGTAAACAGGATGACGAGGTGATCCTGGGTGGCGATTTCGGGGGATGACATCACGCGGATCCGGCTGGGCTTGGCCTCGCCGGAGGAGATGCTGTCCTGGTCCCGGGGGGAGGTAACCAAGTCCGAGACCATCAACTACCGGACCCACAAGCCGGAGCACGGCGGGCTCTACGCTGAAGAGATCTTCGGCCCGGAAAACGACTACGAGTGCGCCTGCGGCAAGTACCGGGGAAAGAAGTACGAGGGGATCACGTGCGACAAGTGCGGGGTCCTCATCACCGACTCCTCGGTGCGTCGGGTGAACATGGGCCACATCCGCCTGGCGAGCCCGGTGGTCCACTTCTGGTACCTGAAGGGGGTGGCGAGCCCCCTGTCCCGCCTCCTGGGCATCAAGCGCCGGGACCTGCGGCGCATCGCGTACTACGAGACCGAGACCTCACGTGAGGACCTGTACATCGTGACGCAGTCCGCGTCCCCCAAGGTCCGGGTCGGCGAGGCGTTGTACGGCACCGAGGCGCGCATCCTCGCCAGCGCATTCACGTTCCAAGTAGAACGGGCGTTCCTCGTGACCCAAGCCCCACGGGTGGTGGCCGAGGAGGCGGGGCGGGTGAGGATTGAGGATCGCCGGCTCCAGACCGGGGAGCCGTTCCGGGCGGTGGGGGTCGGCCACCACGAGTACCCGGTGACCATGGACTGCGAGCTCATGGTCGAGGACGGGGATGAGGTGGGCGAAGGGGAGCTCATCGCCGAACGGCCAGCGCGGGAGATCTGTTCTCAGACGATGTTTGAGATGCTGCGGGCTCGGTACGAGGCGGTGGAGGGCCACCCCATCCAAGAGGTGGTGGACAACCTGGCCTACCTCGTGGTGCGGGTGGGGGAGAACGTGCCGTTGCGGGTGGGGCAAGAGCTTTCCACCCTCGAAGTACGCGCCTACGAGCGCGCGTTCCCCGGTGGGTTCGAGGCGGCTACCGGGGCCGAGGGGGTGAGGCGCCTCCTCGCCGCCCTGAACCTGGACGCGTTGGCCGAGGAGCTGGAAGACGAGCTGGACCGGTCGGCCAACCAGGGCGAGCGCCGGCGGATCCTCCATCGCCTCGAGGTCGTGGAGCAGCTTCGCCGCTCCGACAACCGTCCCCAGGACATGGTGCTGGAGGTGGTGCCGGTGCTCCCGCCGGCCCTCCGGCCGATGATCCAGCTCGAGGGCGGCAAGTTCGCCACCACGGACCTCAACGACCTTTACCGGCGGATCATCAACCGCAACAACCGCCTGAAGAAGCTCATGGAGATGGGGGCGCCGGAGATCATCCTCCGTAACGAGCGGCGGATGCTCCAGGAAGCGGTGGACGCCCTGATCCACAACGAGAAGAAGGACAACCCCATCCGCGGCCGGGACAACCGCCCCCTCAAGTCCTTGTCCGAGCGCATCCAAGGGAAACAGGGCCGCCTCCGTCGCCACCTCCTCGGTCGGCGGGTGGACTACTCCGGCCGGGCGGTGATCGTCGTCAACCCCAAGCTCAAGCTCCACCAGTGCGGCATCCCCAAGAAGATGGCCCTGGAGCTGTTCAAGCCGTTCATCCTCGCCCGCCTGGAGAACGTGCCCTATTCGGACTACGACGAGGTCAAGAACAAGGCCCTCGCCGGAGAGCTCCCCGAGGTGTGGGACATCCTGGACCAGCTCATCCGCGAATATCCGGTCCTCCTCAATCGGGCCCCCACCCTGCATCGGCTCTCGATCCAGGCGTTCGAACCGGTGTTGGTGGACGGCGATGCCATCCAGATCCATCCCCACGTCTGCCCCCCCTACAACGCCGACTTCGATGGCGACCAGATGGCCGTGCACCTGCCCCTTTCCAAAGAGGCGGTGCGGGAGGCGCGGGAGCTGATGCTCTCGGCGAGGAACATCCTGTCCCCGGCCCATGGCCGCCCGCTGGCCCTTCCCACCCAGGAGCAGGTGTACGGCTTCTACTACCTCACCCTCCTCGATCCCAACGGGAAGGGAGCGGGCAAGGCGTTTCGCTCCATCGATGAGGCCCTCAAGGCCTACGAGCAGGGGGTGATCGACCTCCACGCCCCGGTCAAGATCCGCATCGACGGGGAGATCATCGCCACCAGCCTTGGCCGGGCCCTTCTCAACCAACCCCTGCCCCCGGACCTGCGCGACTACAACCTGGTGTTCGACTCGCGGCGCACGCGGCGGAAGGTGGAGGAGTGCTGCCTCCGCTACGGCTGGGAGCACACCGCCGAGCTCCTGGACCGCATGAAGGAGCTCGGTTTCCGGTACGCCACCCTGTCTGGGCTCACCGTGTCCATCCCCGACTGCGAGATCCCGCCGGAGAAGTGGGACCTGGTACGGGAGGCGCAGGCCAAGGTGGAACGGATCAACCACATGTACGACCGGGGCCTGGCCACGGAGGAACAGCGGTTCCAGGCGGTGACCAAGGTGTGGCGGGAGACGGTGGACGCGGTGGAGCGGGCGACGATGAGGAACCTCGAGCGGAAGCCGTTCAACCCGGTGTGGGGGATCGTCGCCTCCGGGGCCCGGGGCTCGTCGGGGCAGGTCAAGCAGCTGGCGGGCATGCGCGGCCCGATGGCCGACCCCGAGGGCCGGGTTATCGAGTGGCCGGTGATCTCCAACTTCCGCGAGGGCCTGTCCATCATCGAGTACTTCATCTCCACCCACGGTGGGCGCAAAGGCACCGCCGACACCGCCCTCCGCACCGCCACCGCCGGCTACCTCACCCGGCGGCTGGTGGACGCGTGTATGGACGTGGTGGTCAAGGAGCGGGACTGCGGGACGCGCCAGGGCACGGAGATCGATCCCCTCTACTTCTCCCCCAAGGGCGAGGTGATGGAGGACATCTCCGACCGGATCTATGGCCGGGTGGCAGCGGAGCCCATCCGCGACCCGGCCACCGGCGAGGTGCTGGTGGAGGCGGGGACGATGATCGACCGGGCCACCGCCGAGCGGGTGGGGCAGCTGAAGGTTGATCTGGATCCGGATGCGCCCGCGGTGGCGGAACGGATCGCCTACTGCAAGGCGGTGGAGGACGTCCACCATCCGGAAACAGGGGCGATCCTCGTCCGCCAGGACGAGGCGCTTACCCCGGAGCTTGCGGAGGAGCTGCGCTTGGCCGGGGTGACCACGGTCCGGGTCCGGCCGCGGGTCGTCGTGCGCTCGCCCGTGGCCTGCCAGACCTCGGGCGGGATCTGCCAGATGTGCTACGGCATGGATCTCGCGTTCCACCGGTTGGTGGAGTTGGGGACGGCGGTGGGGGTCATCGCCGCCCAATCCATCGGCGAGCCCGGCACCCAGCTCACCATGCGTACCTTCCACACCGGCGGCGTGGCCGGGGTGGACATCACCCAAGGCCTGCCGCGGGCAGAGGAGCTGTTCGAGGCGCGCAAGACCACCAAGGCCGCCCACGCCACGGTGGCTCCCCTCTCCGGGCGGGTGACCAAGGTGGAGACGACCCGCGCCGGCCGGGCGCTGGTGGAGATCACGAGCGAGCCGCGTACGGTGCGGGTCCCGGCGGCCCTGCTCCACGTGGGCGAGGGGGAAGAGGTGGACGCCCGCAAGTTCCTATCCCTTCGTTCGCCCATCGATGGCCGGGCGTTCCTGTTCGTCGAGGACGGGCAGCGATACTTGGCCCTGCTCGATGAGGAAGGTCTGGACCGGATGTACGTCCTCCCCGAAGGGGTAGAGGTCAAGGTGGCCCACCGCACGGGCGTGGCGGAGGGCGAAGCGTTGACCG
This sequence comes from Candidatus Acetothermia bacterium, assembly GCA_024653305.1. Lineage (NCBI taxonomy): Bacteria > Candidatus Bipolaricaulota > Candidatus Acetothermia bacterium. Next base: position 27,167 of record JANLFW010000010.1, read on the forward strand.
CGGAGTACCACGTCGAGGCCCCCCTCGCCGAGGTCGCCGGGCAGGTCGCGATCAAACAGGACGGGGGAACGCGCCGGGTGATCGTGCGCGGGAAGCGGGGTGAGGTGTTCGAGTATGAGGTCCCCTACGGGGCCCAGATCCTGGTCTCCGACGGCCAGGAGGTGGAGCCGGGGCGCAAGCTCACCACCCGTTCCCGGCCGCTCGCGGTGATCGCCGAGGCCGCCGGAACCGTGCTCGTCGGCGATCGCAGCATTGCCGTGGTCGCCCCCGCCAGCCGGGCGGTGATCGTCCCCGTCACCGGCGACCTCCTGCCGAGGGTGGAGCACGGGGCGCCGGTGCGGCACGGGGAGGAGCTGTTCCACCTGAACCTCCCCCAGGGGGAGGTGGTGGTGGTGGACCGGGTCACGGTGGAGGATGGCGTGGCCACCGTGCGCTTCCGGTACCGCGCCCAGGTAGAGTGTGCCGAGACGGCCATCGTCCGCACCGGGGACAAGGTGGAGCGGGGCGAACCCATCTCCAAGGGCGTCATCCCCCCGCACTACCTCATGGGGGTGGCCGGGGCCCAGAAGACCCGGGAGTACCTGCTCGTGGAGCTGCAGAAGGTGTACAGATCTCAAGGGGTGGACATCAACGACAAGCACTTCGAGGTCGTGATCCGCCAGATCCTGAACAATGTGCGGATCGTGGACCCCGGGGAGTCCTCGTTCCTGTTCAACGACGTCGTGCCCCTGGAGGTGTTCCAGCTGGAGGTGCAGCGGCTGTCCGAGGAAAACGAGCGGATCCGTCGCGGCCGCGAGGAACTGGTGGGGGCGAAGCTCCTCGCCCCGGTGAGCCGCGGCGGGGCCACCCTCGCCGAGGCCGGGGACGCGATCACCCGGGAGCTCCTGGAACGGGCGGTGGCGATGGGGATCCGGCAGGTCCGGGTGGAATTGCACGGCGAGCCCCGCACCGTGCGCCTTACCGAGTACCGCCTGCCCCAGGGCGAGCGGGAGCTCCTGCGCATTTCCCGCGCCGCCCTCCTCCGCAAGTCCTGGCTCGCCGCGGCCTCGTTCGAGCGCACCACCAAGGTCTTGGCCGACGCCGCCCTGCGGGGGGAGGACGACTACCTCGATGGGCTCAAGCCTTGCCTGATGGTAGGGAAGAAGATCCCGGTGGGGACTGGATTTCGGCGCCAGGCCGACGCCGTAGATGGGGAGAGTTGAACGAGGGGAGCAGGGCTTCTAGAATCCTAACGGAGGTAAGATGTCAACATTCAATCAGCTTGTACGCCATGGGCGCAAGCCGAACCCGGACAAGAGCAAGTCGGTGGCCCTCACCGGTTGCCCGCAGCGGCGCGGGGTGTGCCTCCGGGTATTCATCCGCACCCCGAAGAAGCCGAACTCCGCGCTCAGGAAGGTGGCCCGGGTGCGGTTGTCCAACGGTCGGGAGGTGACCGCGTACATCCCCGGCGAAGGGCACAACCTGCAGGAGCACTCCATCGTGCTGGTGCGGGGCGGGCGCGTGAAGGACCTGCCCGGGGTGAAGTACCACATCATCCGCGGGGCGCTGGATGCCGCTGGGGTGGAGGGGCGCCGCCAGGGCCGTTCCCGGTACGGGGTCCGCCGCCCCAAGGAAGGCTGACATGCCCACGTTCGATGTGGTTATCCCCGGACGGGACGTGGCCCCGGATGTGCGTTACGGGTCCAAATTGGTGGAGAAGTTCGTCAACTACCTGATGTGGGACGGCAAGAAGTCCCTGGCCCGGCGCATCGTGTACGAGGCGTTCGAGATCCTGGAGCGCCGGGGCGAGGGGCCGGCGATGGAGACGTTCATCAAGGCCGTGCAGAACTGCATGCCCAAGCTGGAGGTGCGCTCGCGGCGGGTTGGGGGGGCGGCCTATCAGGTGCCGTTCGAGGTCCCGCCCCACCGTCAGACGATCCTCGCCTTGCGGTGGCTGGTCCAGGCCGCCCGTGCCCGTTCCGAGCGAACGATGCCCGAGCGGTTGGCCGGCGAGATCTCCGCCGCCGCCCGCGGGGAAGGCGGAGCTTACCAGAAGAAACAGGAAGCCCACCGCATGGCCGAGGCCAACCGCGCCTTCGCCCACTACCGCTGGTAGTTTGTCCATCCGAGAAAGGGCGAGCCGATGTCGGAGCCTTCCTATGATATCCGTAAGGTCCGCAACATCGGCATCATCGCCCACATCGATGCCGGCAAGACCACGTTGACCGAGCGCATCCTCTACTACACCGGGAAGGTCCACCGCATGGGCGAGGTCCACGAGGGCACCACCGAGATGGACTGGATGGACCAAGAGCGGGAACGGGGCATCACCATCACCGCCGCGGCCACCACCGTCACCTGGCGCGACCACCAGATCAACGTCATCGACACCCCCGGCCACGTGGACTTCACCGTGGAAGTGGAGCGTTCCCTGCGCGTCCTGGACGGGGCGGTGGTCGTGTTCTCCGGGGTGGAAGGGGTGGAGTCCCAATCGGAGACGGTGTGGCGCCAAGCCGACCGGTACCGGGTGCCGCGGATCGCGTTCGTGAACAAGCTGGACCGGGTGGAGTCCGACTTCACCGGCGCCGTGCACGACATGGAGGAGCGGCTGGGGGCGGTGGTGCTGCCCCTCGTCATCCCCTGGCGGGACCGGGATGGGCGGCTCCTCGGGTTGATCGACCTCCTGCGGTGGGAGGCCCGCCGCTGGGACCCGCGGTCCCTGGGGAAGCAGTTCGAGGTCTGTCCCGTCCCTCCCGAAATGGCGGACACGGCCGGGGAATGGCGGGAGGCCCTCCTCGAGCGGCTGGCCGAGGTCTCCGACGCGGTGGCCGAGTTGTACCTGGCTGGGGACGAGGTTGGGGTCGAGGAGGCGATCTCTGCCGTCCGCCATGCCACCGTGGACCGGCTGTGGGTACCGGTCCTGGGCGGGTCGGCGTTCGGCAACATCGGGGTCCAGCCGGTGTTGGACGCCGTCGTGGAGTTCCTCCCCTCCCCATTGGATGTCCCCCCGGTGCGCGGGTTCGCCGTGGCCGGGGGCGGGCAGGAGACACGGCGGGCCGCGGCGGACGAGCCGTTTTCCGCGCTGGTGTTCAAGGTCGCCACCGACCCCTACGCCGAGCGCCTCCTCTACACCCGCGTCTACTCCGGAGCCCTGGCCGAAGGGCAGGTGGTGCTGAACGTTACCTCCGGGCGCAAGGCCCGGGCGGTGCGGCTGTTCCGCCTCCACGCCAACCGCCGGGAGCGCTTAGCCCAGGCGCTGGCCGGGGACATCGTCGGGCTGATCGCCTCCGGACCGGTGGCCACCGGGGATACCTTGTGCGATCCCGATCGGCCGCTCGTCTTCGAGCGCATTGCGTTCCCCGAACCGGCGGTGTTCCTGGCCGTGGAGCCTCGGTCAGAGCGGGAGGAGGGGGCGCTGCGCGAGGCGCTGGACAAGATCGCCCAGGAGGACCCGACGTTCCGCGTCCGAGTGGACGAGGCCACTGGCCAGATCCTGGTGGGGGGCATGGGCGAGCTCCACCTTGAGGTTCAACTGAGGCGGGTGTGGGAGGAGTTCGGGGTGCCCCATCGGGTAGGTCTTCCCATCGTCGCCTACAAGGAGACACTGGCCCGGCCGGTGGAGCTCACCGAGGAGTTCGCGCGGACCCTGACCGGCCGGGGCCAATTCGCCCAGGTTCGGGTGCGGTTCGAGCCGCTCCCTCGTGGGGAGGGATTCCGGTTTGAGGCGACGGTCCCCCCAGAGGCCCTGCCCCAGACGTACGTGGACGCGGCCCGGCGCGGGATCGAGGGGGCGCTGGCGGCGAGCCCGGTGGGGGGGTTCCCGGTGACCGACCTCCGGGCGGTGCTCATCGGTGGCAAGTTCCATCCCGTGGATTCGTCGGAGGTGGCGTTCGAGGCGTGCGGAACCCAAGCGTTGCGGAGGGCGCTCGAGAAAGGCGGGGTGCTCCTCTTGGAACCCATCGCCGAGGGGGATATAATCACGCCCAGCGAGTACCTGGGAGAGGTAGTTTCGGATCTGGGTCGCCGGAGGGGCGAAATCCGGTCCATTCAAACCCGTGGGGTGGTGGCTGTGGTTCAATGTGCCATCCCGCTGGTGGAGACCTTCGGGTACGCTACCCAATTGCGGTCGTTGACGCAGGGACGGGCGATTCATGCCCTTCGGGTGACCCGTTACGATGTGGTGCCGACGGAGATCGCCCAAGAGGTGCTAAGGAGTCGAGGGTACGATGGTTAGGGAGAAGATCCGGATTCGGTTGCAGAGCTACGACCATGAGCTGGTGGACGCCGCCGTGCGCAAGATCGTGGAGTCGGCGAAGGCGACCCGGGCCAAGGTCAGCGGTCCCATTCCGCTTCCCACCGAGCGCCGCCTGTACACGGTGCTCCGCTCGCCGCACGTGGACAAACGGTCCATGGAGCACTTCGAGCGCAAGGTCCACCGCCGCCTGATCGACATCAAGGAGCCCACCGCGGCCACGATCAACGCGCTCATGGAGGTCGAGCTCCCAACCGGTATCGACATCGAGATCAAACTGTAAGGGGCAGGCCATGGCCTTGGAGCTGATCGGCAAGAAAGTGGGCATGACCCAGTGGTTCGATGGAGAGGGGCGTTCCGTTCCGGCCACTGTGGTGCTGGTGGAACCGGCGGTGGTGGTGCAGGTCAAGGCCCCGGAGGGCGATGGGTATGCGGCCCTCCAGCTGGGCGCGGGCGCGGTGGAGGAGCGGAAGGTCACGAAGCCCGTGCTCGGCCACTTCCGCCGGGCCGGCGTTTCCCCGCGGCGGCACCTGTTTGAGGTGCGGGTGGGTGACCCTGCCGCGTTCTCCGTGGGGCAAGAGTTCGGGGTCGACGTGTTCGCCCCCGGGGAACGGGTGGACGTGACCGGGGTCTCCAAGGGGCGGGGCTTCCAGGGGACGATCAAGCGCTGGGGGTTCAGCTACCGTCCGAAGTCCCACGGCCACAAGTGGATCCGGCGCCCCGGCACCGCCGGCCCCACCGGGTTCCGCAAGGTGATCAAGGGCAAGAAGTACCCCGGCCATCATGGGGCGGACCGGATCACGGTGAGGAACCTCGAGGTGCTGAAGGTGGACGTGGAGCGGAGGCTCCTCGTTCTGCGCGGTTCCGTGCCCGGGCCGCGGACGGGGCTCCTCAGGATAAGGAAGCGCGATGCCTAACGCCAAGCTCTATCGGTTCGACGATCTGGATGCCGGCCCCACCGAGGTGGAACTCCCGGCGGCCCTGTTCGGGGCCCCGGTGTCCACCGACCTCCTGTACCGGGCGGTCCGGGTACACCTCCTGAACCGGCGCCAGGGCACGGCGTCCACCAAGACCCGGGGGGAGGTTTCGGGAGGGGGACGGAAGCCGTGGCCCCAGAAGCACACCGGCCGGGCCCGTCATGGCTCCATCCGCTCACCGATCTGGCGCCACGGTGGCGTGACGTTCGGGCCCCAGCCCCGCCGCTGGGAGCTGAAGCTGACCAAGCGGATGCGGCGGAAGGCGCTTGTCTCGGCCCTGTCCGCCCGTTATCGAGAAGGGGCGGTGTGGGTGATCGATCGGCTCGGGTTCGAGCGGCCGCGGACCAAGGACGCGGTGGCCGTGCTGGGGAAGCTCTCCTGCCCGGAGAAGACCCTCGTCGTGGTTTCCCCCGAGGAGTACGAGATGCGGGTGGTGCGGTCGTTCACGAACATCCCCGGGGTGGCCTGTGTGCGGGCCGATGCCCTGACCCCGTACACGGTGCTCCTTCATCAGGGGGTGCTCCTCACCACGGGCGCCGTCCAGGCATTGGCAAGGAGGCTCGGCGATGGCTGACGGGAAGCTCCTGCCGGAGGACATCCTCCTCCGACCGATCCTGTCCGAGAAGACGTGGCGGCTGAGGGAGGCCGGCAAGTACACGTTCGAGGTGCATCCGGACGCGGGCAAGACGGAGGTCCGCCACGCGGTGGAGGAGTTGTTCGGGGTCAAGGTGGAGCGGGTGTGGACGATGACCCGCCAGGGCAAGCCACGGCGGACGCGCATGGACCGCCGGCATGGCCGGACCAAGGGCGAGAAGCGAGCGGTGGTGCAACTCGCCCCCGGGCACAAGATCGACATCGTGGGGTGATGAGATGGGTCTCAAGAAGATGAAGCCGGTTACGCCGGGGCAGCGCCACGCCATCCTCCCTGACTTCTCCGAGCTCACCCGGGACAAGCCGGAGAAGGCGTTGCTTGCCCCCCTGGACCGGGCGGTGGGGCGGAACAACCAGGGGCGGGTCACCTCCCGCCACCGCGGCAGCGGGCACAAGCGCCGGTACCGCCTGATCGACTTCGCCCGGGAGAAACAGGGTATCCCGGCCAAGGTGGCCTCGGTGGAGTACGACCCGAACCGGTCGGCGTGGATCACCCTCCTCCACTATGCGGACGGGGAGAAGCGGTACATCTTGGCCCCGCTCGAGCTGCGGGTCGGCGACGTGGTGGAGGCAGGGGAGAACGCGGAGCCCAAGCCCGGGAATGCGTTGCCCCTCAGAAAGGTCCCGGCCGGGGCATTCGTGCACAACGTGGAGCTGCGCCCTAGGTCGGGGGGCAAGGTGGCGCGGGCGGCGGGGACGGTGGCCCAGGTCCTGGGGAAAGAGGAGGACCGGGCCATCCTGCGCCTCCCCTCGGGGGAGGTGCGCGTGTTCAGCCTGGACTGCATGGCCACTGTGGGCCGGGTCAGTAACCCCGACCACAAGAACGTGCGCTATGGCAAGGCGGGCCGGGTGAGGAACCTTGGCCGGCGCCCCCACGTGCGGGGGGTGGCGATGGGCGCGGACGACCACCCGCATGGCGGCGGCGAAGGCCGCACCGGCGAGGGCCGCGTGCCCAAGACCCCGTGGGGCAAGCTGGCCAAGGGCGGCCACCGTACCCGCAAGCACAAGGGGAGCGACGCCCTCATCCTCAAGAGGAGGAAGTGACATGGCGCGGTCCGAGAAGAAAGGCCCTTTTGTACACCCCAAGCTCCTGCGCGCGATCGAGCGGTTCAGGCGGGGCGAGCTGAGCGAGATTCAAACCTGGTCGCGGAGTTCGATGATCACCCCGGAGATGGTGGGGTTGACGATCCGTGTTCACAACGGCCGGACCCACGTGCCGGTGCGCATCACCGAGGCGATGGTCGGGCATCGCCTCGGGGAATTCGCCCCGACCCGGACCTTCCGCGGCCACGGCGGCGTGAAGAAGAAGGCCGTGGTCCCCAAGTGATCGAGGTGGCGTGATGAGGGAAGCGATGGCCAAGGTGCGATTTGTTCGGGTTTCCCCGCTTAAGGCGCGCTTGGTGATCGACGAGATCCGGGGCAAACCGGTGGCGGAGGCCCAGCGGATCCTGGCCTTCCCCCCGAAGAAGGCGGGGCGGATCATCCGCAAGGCGCTGAACTCGGCGGTAGCCAACGCCCAGCACAACTTCGGCATGGACCCGGACCGGTTGTGGGTGGTGCGGGCGTTCGTGGACGAGGGGCCGCGCATGAAGCGCCTGAACCCGCGGGCATTTGGGCGGGCCGACGTCATCCGGCGGAGGCTCAGCCACATCACCGTCGTGGTCGGCGAGAAGGAGGACTGATGGGGCACAAGACGCACCCGGTGGGGTTCCGCATTGGGGTCCTGAGGAAGTGGCGCTCCAATTGGTTTGCCCCCGACGCCAAGGTCCCCGAGTACGCGGAGGAGGATCGCCGGCTTCGGCTGCGCATTCACCGCGCGTACCGGGGGGCGGGGATCGCCGAGGTCCTGATCGAGCGGGCCACCGAAGGCCGGGTTACCGTGACCATCCGCGCCGCGCGCCCGGGGATCGTCATCGGCCGCGGAGGGGCGGAGATCACCGCGTTGCAGGAGGAGCTGTCGCGCCTGAGCGGGCGCGAGGTCCGGATCGGGGTCATGGAGGTGGAGCGGGCCGAGCTCGAGGCCCCGCTGGTGGCCCAGGACGTGGCTTTCCAGATCGAGAGCCGGATCAACCCCTATCGGGCGATCAAGGAGACGATCCGCCGGGTGATGGCGGCCGGGGCCCAAGGGGTGAAGATCCGGGTGTCCGGGCGGCTCGGGGGGGCGGAGATCGCGCGGACGGTGGAGATGAAGGAAGGCCGGGTGCCGCTCCATACCCTGCGGGCGGACGTGGACTATGGCCTTGCTGAAGCGTGGACGAAGTACGGCGTGATCGGGGTCAAGGCGTGGGTGTTCCGCGGCGAGGTGTGGACCCTGGGGGAGCACGCCGAGGCGGAGGTGAAGTAGATGCCGCTTCTCTTCCCAAAACGCACCAAATACCGTAAGCAACACCGCGGCCGGATGAAAGGCCGGGCCACCCGCGGCTACGAGGTCGCGTTCGGGGACTTCGGGATCCAGGCCCTGAGCCCGGCGTGGATCACGAGCGAACAGATCGAGGCCGTGCGCACCGCCCTGGCCCGAGCCACCCACCGGGGAAAGGTGTGGGTCCGGATCTTCCCCGACAAGCCCTACACCAAGAAGGCGGCCGAGTCGCGGATGGGCAAGGGAAAGGGGAACGTGGAGGACTGGGTGGCGGTGGTGAAGCCGGGGCGGATCATGTTCGAGTTCGTCGGCGTATCCGAGGACGAGGCCAAGGAGATCCATCGCCGGGTGGCGGGCAAGCTCCCCATCCCCACGCAGCTGCGGGCGCGGTTTCAGTGGGGAGGCGAGCGATGAAGGCCCAGGAGATAAGGGAACTGTCCGACGACGAGCTGCGCCATCGGGTGCGGGACTGGAAGAGGAAGCTCCTCAACCTCCGGTTTCAGCTCGCCTCAGGGCAGCTCCAGAATGCGGCGGAGATCGAGAAGACGAAACGGGACGTCGCCCGGGCCCTGACCGTATTGCGGGCGCGGGAGGAGCACGATGCGTAAGCAGCGGATTGGCCGTGTGATCAGCGATCGGATGCAGAAGACGATCGTGGTGGTAGAGGAACGGCTTGTGGAGAACCCTCTCTACCACAAGCGGGTGCGCCACCGCACCAAGTACTACGTGCATGACGAGGCGCGCCAGGCTCGGGTTGGGGACTGGGTGAGGGTCGAGGAGACTCGGCCTCTGTCGCGGCTCAAGCGGTGGCGGCTGGTGGAAGTCGTGCGCCGCGCGGAAGGGTAGCCATGATCCTCCCGGAGACGAAGCTAGTGGTTGCGGACAACACCGGGGTCAAAGAGGTGAAGTGCATCAACGTGCTCGGGAAGAAACGCCGGGCGGAGATCGGCGACATCGTGGTGGCCTCGGTGAAGAAGCGCATCCCCACCTCGGACTTCGTGAAGGGAGACGTGGTGCGGGGGGTGGTGGTGCGCACGCGGAAGGCGTTCCGCCGGGCCGACGGCAGCACCCTGCGCTTCGACGACAACGCGGTGGTATTGGTGGACAAGAACATGCAGCCCATCGGGACCCGGGTGTTCGGGCCGGTGGCGCGGGAGCTCCGGGATCGGGGGATGATGCGCATCATCTCCCTGGCCCCGGAGGTGGTATAGGAGGTCCCATGCGGAAGGTGAGGAAGGGGGACCGGGTGAAGGTGACGAGCGGGGACGACCGCGGCAAGATCGGCAAGGTGCTCCAGGTCTTCCCCGACCGGGAGCGGGTGTTGGTGGAGGGGGTCAACATCGTGACCAAGCACCAGCGCCCAACCCAGACCGTGCGGGAGCCCGGGATCATCAAGCGAGAGGCCCCCATCCATGTGTCCAACGTGAAGGTCATCTGCCCCGAGTGCGGTGTGCCCACCCGGCTGGGCGTGGCCGTGGCGGAAGGTCAAAAGCTCCGCAAGTGCAGACAGTGCGGGGCTACGTTCGCGTAAGGCCATGCTCCTCTACGAACGATACCGGACGGAGATCGTGCCCCGACTCATGAAGGAGCTTGGGTACCGTAACGTGATGCAGGTGCCCCGGGTGGAGAAGGTCGTGGTGAACATGGGCGTGGGCAAGCACGACGATCCCAAGGTGCTGGAGGGGGCGATGAAGAACCTGGCCCAAATCACCGGTCAGAAACCGGTGGTGACCCGGGCCAAGCGGTCGATCTCCGACTTCAAGATCCGCGAGGGCGACGCCATCGGGTGCATGGTCACGCTGCGGGGGGTACGGGCGTACGAGTTCTTGGCGAAGTTCTTCCACGTGGCCCTGCCGGGGGTCCGGGACTTCAAAGGGGTGTCCCCCGATTCGTTCGACGGGCGGGGGAACTTCTCGGTGGGGATCACCGAGCAACTGGTGTTCCCGGAGGTGTCCTACGACGATGTGGTGCGCGTGCAGGGCATGGACATCACCATCGTCACCACGGCCCACACCGACCGCGAGGCGTACCACCTGCTGGCCGCGCTCGGGTGTCCATTCCGCAAAAGCTAGGAGGCAAGATGGCGAGGAAGTCGCTCATCGTGAAGTCGCAGCGGTCGCCCAAGTTCCCGGGTCGCGCCCACAACCGCTGTCGGCTGTGCGGCCGACCACGCGGGTACATCCGGGACTTCGGCCTGTGTCGCATGTGTTTTCGTAAGCTGGCCTTGAATGGGGAGATCCCCGGCGTGAAGAAGGCCGCGTGGTGAAGGAGGGACCGTGACCGTAAGCGACCCCATCGCCGATATGCTCACCCGGATCCGCAATGCCCTCGCCCGGTCGGCGGCCGAGGTGGCGTTGCCCTCTTCCCAGTTGAAGGAAGCCATCGCCCGGATCCTCAAGGAGGAGGGGTACATCGAGTCGTACGAGGTGGAAGTGGGGGAGAGCTATCCGGTGCTGCGCCTGCGCCTCAAGTACCTCCAGCAGGGGACCCGCCTCCGCCGGCCCGCCATCCGAGGGCTGCGCCGGGTGAGCCGCCCGTCGCGGCGGGTGTACGTGGGGGCAGGGGAGATCCCCAACACCCGGGACGGCTTGGGCACGGCCATCCTCTCCACCTCTCAAGGGGTCATGACCGGCCGCGAGGCCCGGGAGCGCCGCATCGGCGGGGAGCTCCTGTGCGAGATATGGTGAGGTGAACGGAGATGTCCAAGGTTGGCAAGAAGCCGATCCGCCTCCCGGACGGGGTGCGGGTGGAGGTCCACGCCGATCAGGTGGTGGTGCACGGGCCCCACGGGACGCTCGCCTGCCCCTACGAGCCGGAGTACGTGACCGTCGAGGTCGAAAATGGCGAGGTTCGGGTGGAGCGGAAGGGGGAGCGGGCCCCGTTCCGGGCCCGGCACGGCCTGTACCGGGCCCTCATCGCCAACATGGTGCAGGGGGTCACGCAGAAGTGGCAGAAGGAATTGGAGATTCAGGGTTTGGGGTACCGCGCCCGCCAGGAGGGGAAGGCCCTGATCATGGAGCTCGGCTATTCCCACCCCATCCGGTTTGAGATCCCCCCCGGGATCGAGCTCGAGGTGCCCGACCCAGCGCGGATCGTGGTCCGGGGGATCGACAAGCGGCTGGTGGGCCAGGTGGCCGCGAACATCCGCGCGTTTCGGCCGCCGGAGCCCTATCGGGGCACGGGAATCCGCTACCGGGGCGAGGCGATCGTGCGCAAAGCGGGTAAACTTGGAGCCAAAGGATGACGGTTATGGCCGGTTTGGGACGTAATGCGAAGCGACTCAAGCGGCGGGCGCGGATCCGCCGCCGGGTGGTCGGGACCCCGGAGCGGCCCCGGCTGTGCGTGTACAAAAGCCTGCGCCACATCTACGCCCAGATCGTGGACGACGTCCATGGCCGGGCGCTCACCGCCGCATCCACGCTGTCGCCGGAGATCCGCGGTCAGGTCGCCTCAGCCAACGTGGAGGCGGCCCGGCGGGTGGGGCAGTTGATCGCCCAGCGGGCCCGGGAGCGGGGGATCGAGCGGGTGGTGTTCGACCGTTCCGGCTATCCCTACCACGGCCAGGTGCGGGCCCTGGCGCAAGCGGCGCGAGAGGAGGGACTCCTATTTTGACGGGCAACTTCCTGGAGCAACTCGCAAACGAGGTCATCGACATCCGTCGCGTGGGCAAGGTCACCAAGGGCGGCAAAAGGCTGCGGTTCCGGGTGGTGGTGGTGGTCGGGGACGGCGCCGGGCACGTCGGGGTCGGGGTGGGGAAGTCGGTGGAGATCCCCCAGGCGGTGCAGCAGGCGATCCGCGATGCGGCCAAGCGCATGCTGGAAGTGCCCGTGCAGAACGGGACCATCCCCCATGAGGTGATCGGCGAATTCGGCGCAGCCAAGGTGCTTCTGCGGCCGGCTTATCCGGGCACCGGGGTCATCGCCGGGCGCACGGTAGGCGCGGTGTGCCGCTTGGTCGGCATCCGGGACGTGCTCACCAAGGCCCTCAAGTCCACGAACCCCCTCAATCTGGCCCGGGCTACGTTGGACGGGCTGGCCCAACTGGAGAGCGCGGAGATGGTGGCCGCCCGGCGGGGGAAGAAGCTCGAGGAGATCGTGGAGGCAAGCGATGCTTGACGTAGATAACCCGCGCCCCGCTCCGGGGAGCAAGCGCCGGCGAAAACGGGTCGGCCGCGGCTACAGCTCCGGCCACGGCGGGCACGAATCGGGCCGGGGCACGAAGGGGCAGAAGTCCCGGTCGGGGGTGACCGTGCGGCCGGCGTTTGAGGGCGGGCAAACCCCGTTCTGGATGCGTTTCCCGAAGCGGGGGTTCAGGAACCCTACCCGGGTGGAGTACGCGGTGGTCAACATCGACGACCTCGACGCCCACTTCTCGGCACAAGACGAGGTGACCCCCGAAGCCCTCGTTGCCCGGGGCCTGGTCAAGGATCTCCGATGTGGGATCAAGGTCCTCGGAAGGGGGGAGCTCACCAAGGCGCTCGTGGTGAAGGCGCACCGGTTCAGCCGGGCGGCGCGGGATAAGATCCTCGCCGCGGGGGGCCAGGCGGAGGAGGTCTAGCGTGCTCGGCCGTATCCAGCAGGTGTTCGCGATCGAGGAGCTGCGGAAGCGCATCCTGTACACGCTGGGGATGCTCCTCGTGTTTCGGCTTGGCGTGCACATCCCGGTGCCGGGGGTGGACACGAAGCAGCTCGGCGAGGTGTTGTCGGGCGCGTTCGGGGCCGGCCTTTTCCAGTTCATCAACCTGTTCACCGGCGGGGCACTGCAGCAGTTTTCCCTGTTCGCCCTGGGCGTGATCCCTTACATCAACGCCTCGATCATCCTGTCCCTCCTCATCCCGGTGTTCCCGCGCCTCAAGAAGCTCCAGGAGGAGGGCCGTGAGGGGCGACGGAAACTCACCCAGTACACGCGGTGGGGCACGGTGGCGTTGGCGCTCGTGGAGGCGTACGCCATGAGCTTCCTCGTGATCCGTTATGGTCTGGCCCAACCAACGGCCGGGTTCTTCCTGACCTCGATCATCACCCTCACCGCCGGGTCCATCTTCCTGATGTGGGTAGGGGAACGGATCACGGAGAATGGCGTTGGGAACGGTATTTCCATGCTAATCCTCGCCGGGATCGTCGCCCGGCTTCCGGCGGAGATCCAACAGACGTATCTCGAGATCTCGGCCGGGACGGTGCACCCGATGTGGGCGCTTGTCCTGATCGTAGTGTTCGTGGCGGTCATTGCTTTGACGGTGATCGTCCAACAGGGGCAACGCAAGATCACGATCCAGTACGCGAAGCGCACCGCCGGCCGGCGCGTGTACGGCGGACACACCACCCATCTGCCGCTACGGGTGAACCAAGGGGGCGTGATCCCCATCATCTTCGCCTCGGCGATCTTGACCCTGCCGAGTTCGATCGCCACCTGGATCCCGAACCTGCAGTGGCTCCAGAACTACGTGGCCCCGGGAAGCCTCCCCTACCTGCTCGCGTACGTGACCCTGATCATATTCTTCACCTACTTCTATTCGACGCTGGTGTTCGACCCCAACGAAATCAGCAAGAACCTGCGTGAGGCGGGCGGGTTCGTCCCCGGGGTTCGCCCGGGAGCACCCACGGCCGAGTACCTGTCGGACGTGACCAGGCGCCTTCTCCTGGTGGGGGCGCTGTTCCTCGCGGGGATCGCCGTGCTCCCCTACATCTTCCAGGCGCTGTCCGGGATCCGCTCGTTCTGGATCGGCGGCACGTCGCTCCTAATCCTGGTCGGGGTGGGCATCGACACGATCATGCAGATCGAGGCGCACCTGGTGATGCGCCAGTACGAGTCGCTCGTGAAGGGAGCGGCGTTCCTCGGGAGGAGGGGCCGGTGAGGAACGTGGTCCTCTTAGGGCCCCCCGGGGCGGGGAAGGGGACGCTCGCCGCCCGCTTGAGCCAGGAGCTCGGGCTCCTCCATCTCTCTACCGGCGACGTGTTGCGGGACGAGGTGGCCCGGGGCACGGAACTGGGGCGGCTTGCTCAAGGGTACATGTCCCGCGGTGAGCTCGTCCCGGACGAGGTCATCCTGGCCATGGTCCGGGAGCGGGTGGATGGCCGGCGCGGGGTCCTGTTCGACGGATTCCCCCGCACCCTGGCCCAGGCCAAGGGGCTCGCCGCGTTCGCCCCGGTGGACGTGGTGGTGTTCCTGGCCATCGCCAAGGACGAGGTGGTGCGGAGGCTATCGAGCCGCCGGGTCTGCGCGAGCTGCGGGGCGGTGTACAACCTGATCACCCAGCCGCCCCAGGTGGCGGGGCGGTGCGACCGCTGTGGGGGGGACCTCGTGCAGCGGCCGGACGACCGTCCGGACGTGATCGCCCGCAGGTTCGAGGTCTACGAGCGCGACTCCGCTCCGCTCGTGGACCATTACGCGCGGCAAGGGCTGCTGGTCCGGGTGGATGCCGGGCGCCCGCCCGAGGCCGTGTTCGCCGACGTGCTCGCGAAGATTCAAGGATGATCGCCCTGAAGACGGAGCGGGAACTGGCTCTGGTGGAGGAGAATGCCCAGCTCCTGGCGGAGATCCTGGTGGAGGTGGCGCTGCGGGTGGAGCCGGGGGTCACCACCGGAGAGTTGAACCGGCTGGCGGAGCGGCGGATTCGGGCTGCCGGGGCGGAGCCGGCGTTCATCGGGCGTGTGGACCTGGAGACCGGGCGCAGGTATCCGGCCGCCCTCTGCGCCTCGGTGAACGAAGAGATCGTGCACGGGATCCCCTCTGACCGGCGGGTGCTTGAGGAAGGGGACGTGATCTCGCTCGACCTGGGCCTGCGGCGGGCCGGGTACTACGCGGACGCCGCGGTGACGGTGGGGGTTGGGCGGATTTCGCCGGACGCGGAGCGGCTGCTTGATGTGGCTCGAGGGGCCTTGCAGGCCGCGATTCGGGCGGCTACACTTGGAAACCGAGTTTCGGATTTGTCTCGAGCCATCGAGGAGCACGTGCACCGCCATGGCTTTTATGTAGTGCGGGAGTACGTTGGGCATGGGATCGGGCAGAAGTTGTGGGAAGACCCACAGATCCCGAACTTCGTCGCTTCAGGCGGGGGAGCGGTGCTCCGAAAGGGGATGGTGTTGTGTCCGGAGCCGATGGTCAAAGGGGACGACCTCCCGGTGCGGAAGCTGGACGACGGGTGGACGGTGGTGACGGCCAGCGGTTCCTGGGCCGCCCACTGCGAGGAGATGGTGGCGGTCACCGCCGACGGCCCGAGGGTATTGACGGGAGGGATTTGGGAGGCGATTTGGCGAAGAAGGACGTGATCCGCGCCCGGGGCGAAGTGCTCGAGGTGTTGCCCGACTCCATGTACCGGGTGCGGTTGGACAACGGGCACGAGTCGTTGTGCGTGACCTCGGGACGGATGCGCAAGCACTTCATCCGGGTGGTGGTCGGAGATCGGGTGGTGGTGGAGTTTTCCCCGTACGACCTCACCCGAGGACGGATCGTGTATCGGGAGACGTAAGGAGGCGAGGATGAAGATCCGCAGCTCGGTGAAGAGGATATGCGACAAGTGCCGGGTCATCCGTCGCCACGGCCGCCTGTGGGTTGTGTGCCGCAACCCGAAGCACAAGCAACGGCAAGGGTAGGTGTATGGCGAGGATAGCAGGGATTAACCTTCCGGCGAAGAAGAGGATCGAGGTGGCGCTGACCTACATTTACGGTATCGGGCCATCTCGAGCGCGACAGATCCTGCAGCGCACGCGGGTCGACCCGAACACCAAGGTCATGGACCTCACCGAGCAGGAGGTCACCGCCTTGCGCCGCGAGGTCGAGGCCTGCGTGGTGGAGGGCGATCTGCGGCGCCAGGTGCGTAACGATATTCAGCGCCTGATCGACATCGGGTGCTACCGGGGCATTCGACACAAGGTCGGCCTCCCGGTGCGGGGCCAGAAGACCCAGTCCAACGCCCGCACCTGGAAGGGGCCGCGGCCGGCCAAAGCGGGCAAGAGGAAATAACCGTGCCCAGGACACGCACAACGACGCGGAAGAAGAAGACGATCCGGTTGGACCGGGCGCGGGTCCATATCCACTCCACGTTCAACAACACGATCATTACGCTGACCGAACCCAACGGCAACGCCATCGGCTGGCAGTCGGGTGGTACCGCGGGTTTCTCCGGTTCTCGGAAGGGGACCCCGTACGCGGCGCAGCTCGCCGCCCAAGCCCTGGCGCGGGACATGAAGGACTACGGGATCCGCTCAGTGGTGGTGACCGTGAGCGGCACCGGGCCGGGGCGCCAAGCGGTGGTCCAGACGTTGCGCTCCTCTGGCATCCAGGTGGAAGAGGTCAAGAACGTGACCCCGGTGAGCCATAGCTAGGAGGCCGCACGGTATGGGTAGGTATGTAGGCCCCAAATGCAAGGTGTGCCGACGGGAGGGCGTGAAGCTCTTCCTTCGGGGAGATCGTTGTTATACCGGGAAGTGTCCGATCGGCCGACGACCGCAGGCGCCCGGCCAGCACGGGCGGTTCCGCCGCCGGGCCACGCCTTATGCCCTGCGCATCCGGGAGAAACAGAAGCTGAAGCGGATCTACGGGGTGCGGGAGGCCCAGTTCCGCCGGTACGTGGAGGCGGCCAAGAAGTGGAAGGGCGTGACCGGGGAGGCGCTGCTGAAGTTCCTCGAGCGGCGGCTGGACAACGTGGTGTACCGCACCGGGTTCGCCCCGTCCCGTGACCAGGCCCGCCAGCTCGTGAGCCATGGCCACTTCGCGGTGAACGGTCGGCCCACCAACATCCCCTCCTACCTTGTCCGGGAAGGGGATATCGTTGAGGTCAAGGCGGAGTCCCGGGACAAGCTGCGGGAGCTGGTCAAGGCCGCGGCCGAGCGTCGTCCCGTCCCCAGTTGGTTGACCCGGGATCTGGAGGGGCTACGGATCCAGGTGGCGGCCGAGCCGAACCTGGAAGAGCTGGACCAGTCCATCGACACCAGCTTGATCGTCGAGTTCTACTCAAGATAATGCCGACGTTCGTCTATCCGGAATCGGTGACGTGGGAGGAGCACACCGACCACTACGGGCGGTTGGTGGTGGCCCCGTTGGAGCGGGGCTATGCCACCACCCTCGGCAACAGCCTCCGCCGGGTGCTCTTGTCGTCCCTCCCCGGGGCGGCGGTGGTGCGGGTCCTGTTCCCTGGACATTTCCACGAGTACGACACCATCGAGGGCGTACGGGAGGACATCCTCGCCATCACGTTGAACCTAAAGGGGCTGGCTATCCGTACTCGGGACGAGGCCCTGCATCGCCTCTACCTCAACGTGGAGGGGCCGCGGGAGGTCCACGCGCGGGACATCGAGACCCCGGCCGGGGTGGAGATCGTCAACCCGGATCACTACATCGCCACCCTGGACAAGGGGGGGAGGCTCGAACTGGAGATGGAGGTAGAGACGGGGCGGGGATTTCGGCCGGCCGAGGACAACAAGCGGGAGGATGCGCCGCTGGCCCTCATCCCGGTGGACGCCGATTTCTCCCCGACCGAGCGGGTCAACTTCACCGTGGAGGAGACCCGGGTCGGCGGGCGGTCCGGCTACGAACGGCTGGTGCTTGAGGTGTGGACCAACGGGACGATCTCCCCGCAGGGCGCGGTCGAGCGGGCGGTGGACATCCTGAGCAAACACCTTTCGCTCCTGGTGGGTGTGAAGGCGGCCGCGGAGGAAACGGCGGCCAAGGCAGTTCCCGAGGAACTCCTCCGCCCACTCGTCGAACTCGGGTTTGAAGTGCGGGCCTGCAACCTCTTGCGCGAAGAAGGGGTGATCACCCTGGGCGACCTCCTTGCCCGCACCCGGGAGGAGCTCTACGACATCCACGGGTTCGGGGAGAAGACCCTGGCCCGGGTGGAAAAGCGGTTGAGTGAGCTTGGCCACGCGCTTCGCTCGGAGAAGGAGGTTTAGGTGAGGCATCGGCGCAAGGTAGCCAAGCTCAGTATGCGGAGCGACCGCCGTCGTTCGGTATTGAGCGGGCAGGCCAAGGATCTCATCCTCTACGGCAAGGTGGACACCACCCCCGCCCGGGCGCGGGCCACCCAAGCATTGGTGGAGCGGCTGGTGACGTGGGCGCGGCGCGGCGATCAGGCCGCGCAACGGATGGCGTTCTCCGTGCTCCGGGACAAAGAGGCCACCCACAAGCTGTTCGCCGAGATCGGTCCCCAGTACCGGGAGCGGGATGGGGGGTACACGCGGCTGCTCAAGCTGGGACCTCGCCACGGAGATGGGGCGGAGATGGCCCGCCTGACCTGGGTCTGAACATGGTCCGCCGGGTGGTCGCCCCCAAGGGCCTCCACACCGCGGGCCCGTATTCCCCGGCCGTTCAGGCCGGGCCGTTGTTGTTCATCTCCGGGCAGCTCCCCCTCGACCCGGCCTCGGGCCAGCTCCTGCCCGGCCCGATCGAGGCCCAGACCAAAAGGTGCCTGGAGAACCTCAACGAGATCCTCTCCGCGGCCGGCGGGTCCCTCCAGGACCTCGTCAAGGTCACGATCTACCTCGCGGACATGCGGGACCTCGAGGCCGTGAACCGGGCCTACGCCGAGCACTTCGACCTCGCCCCCCCGGCCCGGGCCTGCATCGGGGTGGCCAGCCTCCCCAAGGGTGCCCGGATCGAGATCGAGGCGATCGCCTACCTCCCCCAGGCCTAGAGCTCCCCCCGTTCGTGCCGGCGGCGCAGGGCCCCGAGCATGTCCTCCACCATCGCCGCCAGGTCATACTTGGGCTCCCAGCCCCAATCTTCCCGGGCTGCGGAGTCGTCGATGCTTCGCGGCCAGGAGTCGGCAATGGCCTGGCGGAAGTCCGGGGCGTAGGTGCAAATAAAAGAGGGCATGGGCTTTTTGATCTCTGCCGCGAGCTCCCCCGCGGAGAAACTCATCCCCGTGATGTTGTACATCCGGTACCGCAGCCGGGACGGATCCGCGTCCATGAGTTCCAGCGCAGCCCTCAGGCAGTCCGGCATGTACATCATGGGCAAGGTCGTGTCCGGCCGCACAAAACAGGTGTACGGCTCGCCTTTAACTGCCGCGTAGAACATCTCCACCGCGTAGTCGGTGGTCCCTCCTCCGGGCGGGGTCTCGCTGGAGATGATGCCGGGGAAGCGCAGTCCCCGCACGTCCAGGCCATAGCGGCGCGCGTAGTACTCGCACAGAAGCTCCCCGGCCACCTTGGTCACCCCGTACATGGTGGTGGGGGAGAGCACCGTGTCCTGGGGGGTGAGGTCGCGGGGGGTTCGTGGCCCGAACACCGCGATGGAGCTGGGCCAAAAGACTTGGCGGATCCCGTGGGCTCGGGCGGCCTCGAGGACGTTGTAAAGCCCCTCCATGTTGACGCGCCAGGCGAGCTTGGGGTCCCGCTCGCCCGAAGCGGAGAGGACCGCGGCCAGATGGTACACCACCTCGGTCTTGTACTTCCGCACCACCTCCTCCACCTGCGCCCGATCGGTCACGTCCAGGGTCACGAACGGCCCGGACGAGCGCAGCGGCTCCGGGGGAGTCCGCCTGTGGCCCGCCGCCACTACCTGCTCCCTTCCGTACCTCTCCCGAAGGGCCAAGGTGAGCTCCGATCCAATTTGGCCTGTGGCTCCAGTCACCAGGATGCACATGTCCCGTCCTTTCTTTCCAGTGCTGTTGGGCATTCTATCGGTCCTGTGCGATCAGGACAAACCCGGGGTTTGCCCGGCCCTGGGTCCTTGGGTAACCTGGGAACGAAGGAGGAGAAAAGGATGGGCAAGTACGATTTTCTCGTGGCCGAGCTGGATTCGCTCAGGGAGCAGGGGCTGTACAACGTGATCCGCACCATCGAAAGCCCGGTGGGGGCGTGGACGGTGGTGGACGGGAAGCGGGTCCTCAACATGTGCTCCAACAACTACCTCGGGTTTGCCGACGATCCCCGGTTGAAGGCGGCGGCGCGGCGGGCGATCGACGAGTACGGGGTGGGGCCGGCGGCGGTGCGGTCCATCGCCGGGACGATGACCCTCCACGTGGAGTTCGAGCGCAAGCTCGCCGCGTTCAAGGGGGTGGAGGACGCGATCTCCCTCCAGTCCGGGTTCTGCGCCAACCTCGCCGCGATTCCGACCCTGGTCGGAGCCGGACACGTCCTGTTCACCGACGAGCTCAACCACGCCTCGATCATCGACGGCTGCCGGCTGACGAAGGCCGAGCGCGTGATCTACCCCCACCGGGACGTGGACGCCCTCCGCAAGGCCTTGGCGGAGAAGAAGGACGCGCCCCGCAAGCTCATCGTCACCGATGGCGTGTTCTCCATGGACGGGGACCTCGCCCCGTTGCCGGAGATCGTGGAGGCGGCGGAGGAATTCGGAGCGATGGTGATGGTGGACGATGCCCACGGGGAAGGAGTTCTGGGGTCCCACGGCCGGGGCATCGTGGACCATTTCCGCCTCCACGGCCGGGTGGACATTGAGATGGGGACCCTGTCCAAGGCGTTTGGGGTGGTCGGGGGGTACCTGGCCGGCAAGCGCCCGATCATCGAGTACCTTCGCCAGCGGGCGCGGCCGTTCCTGTTCTCCAGCGCCGTCACCCCGGCCGACGTCGCAGCGTGCATCGCCGCGGTGGACATCCTCCAGGGAAGCGACGAGCCCGTGCGGAGGCTGTGGGACAACGCCCGCTACTTCAAGGCGAAGATGGTGGAGCTGGGGTTTGACATCGGGCAGTCGGAGACCCCGATCACCCCGGTCATGCTCGGGGAGGCGGCCACGGCGTGGGAGTTCTCCAAGCGGCTTTTCTCCGAGGACGTGTTCGCCCAGGCCATCGTGTTCCCCACCGTTCCGCGGGGCAAGGCCCGCATCCGGGTCATGGTGTCCGCGGTCCACAGCCGGGACGACCTCGACTTTGCCTTGGACAAGTTCGCCCGGGTGGGCCGCCAGCTCGGCGTGATCTAGGGGGGTGGCCGTGGCGGCGTGGGAGTTCCTGGCGCGGATCGTGGTGGCGGGGGCGGTCGGGGGGACGATCGGGTTGGAGCGGGAGCTGCGCGGCCGGGCGGCCGGGCTACGCACGCACATCCTCGTGTGCGCCGGGGCGGCGGTGGTGATGGCGGTGGCGGAGGCGCTGGGGCAGCCGGACGGCCCGGGGCGGGCTCTCGCCGGAATTGTGACCGGGGTCGGGTTTCTGGGGGCGGGGGCGATCGTCAAGACCGGGGACATCGTGCGCGGTCTCACCACCGCGGCCTGTATCTGGTTCGTGGCCGCGCTGGGGGTGGTGGTCGGGCAGGGGCTGTACGTCCTCGGGGCGGGCAGCACCGCGTTGGCCTTGTTCGTGTTGGTGACGCTGAACCGCGTCGAGCGCTGGATCCCCGCCCTCACCTATCACACCGTTGCCGTCCGCGCCGAGCTGGCGGAGGCGGCGGGGTTGGAGGAGCGGTGCCGAGCGGTGCTCGCTGCCGCCGGTTACCGGGTGCTGGCCGTGGACCTCACGCTGGACCGGGCCGAACACCAAGCGACGCTGGTGCTCCACGTGCGGGTGCAGGGGACGCCGGAGGTGTCACGGGTGGCCCAGGAGCTCCTGGCCATGCCCGAGGTGATCCAGGTCAAGTGGGGATGAAGGGCGGCCTCACAGCCCGAGTTCGCCCCGGATGGCCTGCATCGCCGTAAGGACCGCGGTGACGAACTCGTCGAGCGACATCCCCAGGTTCGTACACGCGGCGATCGCCTCCCGGGATGCGGACCGGGCGAACCCTTTTTCCCGGTAGCGGTTGAGCACGTTCTGCGGGGTGAGGCCCCCGAGGCGCTCCGGGTGCACCAGGGCCGCGGCCACGATAAGGCCGGTGAGGGGGTCCACCGCGGACAGAGCCCACTCCATCGGAGTGTCCGGCGCCTTCTGGCCGGCGTGGGCGAGGATCGCGCCCAAGACCTCCTCGTCGGTGAACCCTTGCCCGCGCAGGGAGTCCACCGTCACCCGCCCGTGCCGATCCGGGCGGTCTTTGGTGTCCTCGTAATCGAGATCGTGGAGCAGACCGGCCAATGCCCACCGATCTGGATCCCCGGCAAAGTGGGGGGCGAGGGCGCGCATCGCCGCCTCCACCGCCAGCATGTGCTTCACCAGGTTCTTCGTCTTCACCCTCTCCTGCACGAGCGCCAGCGCCTCCTTGCGGGTCATCGCACCTCCTTTCGCGGTGGCCCCATTCTAGCCTGATTCGGATGAGTTGATCGGGCGTATCCACACAGGTCGGCGAGCGGACACGCCGGACACCGGGGCCGCCGGGCCCGGCAGATCTCCCGCCCCAGCCGGATCAGCTGGAGGTGGACCTCGGCCTCCGTCCCTGGGGGCACGAGGGGGGCGAGGGCAGCGTGCGGTTCGGCTTGGGAATCGACGATCCCCAACCGTCGCGTCACCCGACGGATGTGCGTGTCTACCGGGAAGAACGGGCGGCCGAACCCGAACAAGAGCACCACGTACGCCGTCTTCTTCCCGATCCCGGGCAGAGACAGGAGCCATGCCGCCGCCTCCTCGTCCGGGAGCCCCGCGAGGAAGGCGAGGGAGAGCTCTCCCTGTTCGTCCTGGATACGGCGGAGCACATGCTTCAGGCGGGCCGCCCGCTGGTGATGGAGCCCAGCCCCCTGGATGGCCCGCTCCACATCGGCCACCGGGGCAGACAACACCGCCTCCCAAGTAGGGAAGCGGCGGCGGAGCTCGGCATAGGCCCGGTCGCGGTTGCGATCCGATGTGTTCTGGGAAAGAATGGTGCGGACGAGGAGGTCGAGCGGATCGCCACCCGGGCCCTCGCGGATCGGGCCGAACCTCGTGCGCAGGCGGCGGGCCACCTCGAGGAGCACCTTCCGCTCGTCCATGGACCCGAGGATAGGGGAAGGCGAGGAGATGGGCAAGGGAGACGGGCTTCGTGCTGATGCGTGGCGCATCGTCCAGGCCGCGCTGGCCGCGGTGGACCCGACGGCGTGCGTGCACCGGGCCCTGCGACGGGAGGACGACCGGCTGCGGGTGGGGGAGAGCATCTACGATCTCCGCCGAACGCGGCGGGTCGTGGTGGTGGGGATGGGGAAGGCCGCGGCGCGGATGGCGGTGGCCGTGGAGGAGGCCATCGGCGATCGGATCAGCGCCGGCCTCGTGGTCACCGCGGACGGCTGCGGTGTCGCGACCCGGCGGGTCGAGGTGGTGGAGGCCGGCCATCCGGTGCCGGACGCGCGGGGACTCGCCGCCGCCCGCCGGATCGTGGCGCTGGTGGACGGCGCCGGGGAGGACGATCTCGTGATCGTCCTCATCTCCGGTGGCGGCTCGGCCCTGCTCACCCTGCCCGCGGAGGGCCTTTCCCTGGACGACCTCGCCCAGGTGAACGCGCTCCTCCTGCGCAGCGGGGCGCCCATCCACGAGATGAACACGGTGCGCAAGCACCTGTCCCAGGTCAAAGGCGGGCAGCTCGCCCGGCGGGCGGCCCCGGCTCAAGTGCTGGCCCTGATCCTGTCCGACGTCCCTGGCGATCCCTTGGACGTGATCGCCTCTGGCCCCACCGTCCCCGACCCCACCACCTACGCCGATGCGGAGCGGGTCCTCCGTGGCTACGGGTTGTGGGATGAGGTCCCCCTCTCCGTGCGGGGGCACATCGCCGCCGGGGCGACGGGAGGGCTTCCCGAGACCCCCAAGCCCGGGGACCCCCTGTTCACTCGGGTGGTGAACGTGCTCGTGGGCACGGGGAGGGTGGCGGCGGAGGCGGCGCGAGCGGAGGGCGAGGCCCTTGGGTACCAAGGGCTCATCCTCACCACCACCCTCGCCGGGGAGGCGCGGGAGGTGGGAAAGGTGGTGGCCGCTGTGGCCCGGGAGGCGGTGCGGTTTGGCCGGCCGGTGGGGCGGCCGGGGCTCCTCGTGGCGGCCGGGGAGACCACGGTCACCGTGCGCGGGCCGGGCAAGGGCGGCCGGAACCAGGAACTTGCCCTATCCGCGGCCAGGGGGATCGCCGGGATCCCCGGGGTGGTGATCTGCGCGCTGGGCACCGATGGCCGGGACGGACCTACCGATGCCGCGGGGGCCATCGTGGACGGCGGCACCGTCGCCCGGATGAGGGAAGCCGGGGTGGACCCGGCCGAAGCCCTGACCAGGAACGACGCCGGAGGCGCCCTCCGGGCCTCCGGAGACCTCCTCGTCACCGGCCCTACCGGAACGAACGTGGCCGACCTGTGCCTCGTGCTCGTAGGGAGGGACGACGATGATCAAGGCTGAGAGCGGTTCAGTCGTGGTGGTGCGGTGTCAGGATGGGGAGAGGCTTCCCGATGTCCTCCTTGAACTTGGCTTGCAAGCGGCAGGGATCCTCTGCGGGATCGGGATGGTCCGCGACCTTGCCCTTGGGTACTGGGACGGGGAGAAATACGTGGAGGAGCGGGTCGAGGAGCCGGTGGAGCTCCTTTCCCTCCAGGGGAACATCGGGGACGAGGAGGGCCGGCCCGTGGTCCACGTCCACGTGGTGGCCGGGCGTAAGGGGGGCGAGGCGATCGGGGGCCACCTCCTGTCCGCCACGGTCCACAACACGGCGGAGATCATCCTCCTCCCTCTGGCGGGGGTGCGGCTCGCCCGCCGCCGGGAACCCACAGGGCTCTTGGGCCTCTACCCACAGGACGGGACTTAGCAGTTCCACGGAGGCGCCATGAGTGACCACCTTGATACGCTTAGAACTGTTTGGAACGAGAGGGTTCTCCGGGAGGCGTGCCGTGAGCAAGAAGACCCAAGGAAGCGAGTTCACACCGATCTCCTCTGGAGGATCCTCGACAGGCACCTTCCGCCTCCTCCATGCCGGATCCTCGATGCGGGCGCAGGGACCGGAAGGTTCTCCCCCCTGGCAAAACGGGGTTACCGGGTAGCCCACCTCGATTTGGCGCCGGAGATGCTCAAGCACGCGGAAGAGCAGGCCGCGAAAAACGGCATAGCCACTGTCCATTTCATGGAAGGCTCGATCACTGACCTCTCCCAATTCCCTGACCGAAGCTTCGAGGTCGTGGTTTGTGTGATGAACCGCCTTGGGGTGATCACGGAAAGCGGGGTCAAGTTTGATCTGCAGCACTTCGGAGCCCTTAGGACCGTGCGCGAGGTCTATGCCACCGGGAACCTGGTGGTCACGCCAGAACTGAAGGAGCTTCAGTATATCATGCCCAGTTGGCACGCCTTTACCCCGGGGGAGTTGACCCATGAGCTAGGGGCCCGTGGTCTTGAGGTGGTAGAGATCTCGGCTCCGGGTACGCGGGCTCGGTTTGTGGATCCAGGATTGCTCACCCGGTTGTTTGCCTGCCCGGAGGCGTATGCCGAGTGCCTCGCGTTCGAGGAGGAGTTCGATCGGGACCCCACCCTTGTTGGGGTCGGAGCTGTGGGTGCAGGCGGGTTGGCGGCTGTAGCTGTGCGGCGGGAGCCACGGTAGTCGGGAGCCGGGGGTTGACCCCGGGTCCCGGGGGGGCTAAAACCGTCGTCGAGGCGAAGGTGGCGGAACAGGCAGACGCGCTGGCCTTAGGAGCCAGTGCCGCAAGGCGTGCGGGTTCGAGTCCCGCCCTTCGCACTACGCTTGGACGAGTGGACGGGGGCCCGTATAATCGGGTCGGCAAGCGGGAATAGCTCAGTTGGTAGAGCGCCACCTTGCCAAGGTGGAGGTCGCGGGTTCGAATCCCGTTTCCCGCTCCAAGCGAAGGTGCGCCGGGGTGGCGGAAGAAGGTAGACGCGGGGGACTTAAAATCCCTTGAGCCATGCGCTTGTGCGGGTTCGAGTCCCGCCCCCGGCAGGAGCGGGGTGGAGCAATTAGGCAGCTCGCCGGGCTCATAACCCGGAGGTTGCTGGTTCGAGTCCAGCCCCCGCAACCAGCGGGTAGGGGTCCCCATGAAACCGCAAGGTTTCGTGGCGTGGATATGTATGGCGGTGTAGCTCAACCGGTAAGAGCGCGCGGCCCATAACCGCGAGGTTCAGGGTTCGACTCCCTGCGCCGCCACCAGGGGATGTAGCTCAGCTGGGAGAGCGCCGCGTTCGCAACGCGGAGGCCGGCGGTTCGAATCCGCTCATCTCCAAATCTGATCTGGCCCGTCTAACGGCCTTCCCCGAAGGGTTCCCCTGCCACTTTGCCTCTTCTTACGGCATCTCGGGTTTGCGTTTCCTGTCGGTCTTAAGGTAGACAAGGTCCGCACCCCCGTCCCCCAGCTGTTGGGGTTGACTTCACCCTGTTTTCCACTACAATATACGCGCAAACACTGGCAACGGGTTGTGCCTGCTACACGATAAGGGCAAACCCTTCGCAAGGAGGGGACGCAAAGCCACGGGCCCCACCGGGGTAGCCGGGCTGCCGAATGAGGCGGGTCAAAACTGGACTAGGTTGGACTTTCCTGGCCCTCGCCCTGTTTCTCCTGTGCGCCCCCCTGGACCACCCCGAGGTGGCCGGGGGGATTGGGGCGGCGGGGGCGCCGTGCCCGGAGGGAGCACGGGTCCCATGGGGGGTGGAACGCATCCGGGCCCCCGAGGCCTGGTTGCACACCACCGGGGTGCCCGAGGTCGTGGTGGCGGTTATCGATACCGGAATCGATCGCACCGTGCCTCAGTTGGCCAAGGCGCTGTGGGTCAACCCCGGCGAGATCCCCGGCAACGGGGTCGACGACGACGGCAACGGCTACGTGGACGACGTGTACGGCTGGGACTTCCGGGATGGGGTCCCAACGCACCTCCGGCAAACCCCCATCCACTGGCATGGCACGTTTGTGGCCGGGATCATTGCGGCCCAACATGGGTTGGGGGAAGTGGCCGGGGTAGCCCCGCGGATCCGCATCATGGACGTGCGGTTTTTGGACGGCAAGGGCCTCTTCTACACCAAGGATTGGGCCCGATTGGCCGCAGCCATCGACTACGCCGTGAACAATGGGGCCCGGGTCATCAACCTCAGCCTGTATGCCAAAATCAGACCCGCGGCCGTGGTGGAGGAGGCGTTGGCCCGGGCGGCGGCGAAAGGGGTAATCGTGGTGGGCATTGCCGGGAACGAATCCCGGGGGGAGGTGTTCTACCCGGCCAAGTATCCGTCCGTGCTGGCGGTGGCGGCCACGGATCACCGCGATGCCCTAGCGCAGTTCAGCAACTGGGGTCCAGAGGTGGCCGTGGCCGCGCCGGGCGAGGGCATTGCTTCGGTCCTGCCCGGCGGGGCGGTGGGGACGTATTCCGGGACGTCCTTCGCTGCGCCGCACGTGAGTGGGACGCTGGCCCTGATCCTATCGGCAAATCCGGGTCTCACCGCGACGGAGGCGGTGAACCTCTTGCTGCGGAGCTGTGCCGAGGCAGGGGACGGAGGCCGTGATCCCCGGTTCGGGGCGGGCCTGATCAATGCCGGCCGGGCCGTGGCGGAGACGGCAGCGTAGCGACAGATGTCCTCTTGACAGGGGAACAAGGCTCGTAGTATAGTGCAAACAAGTATACACAAGTCCTGATAAGGGCAAACCCATCGGAAGGTGGGGGCGCAAAGCCACGGGCCCCACCGGGGTAGCCGGGCTGCCAGGGCCGAAACGGGTTCTGGGGTCCGGCTTCTTATTGGGCGAGGAGGTCGAGAAGGCGATGCAGGTGACGCTTTACTACAACGAGGAAGATCACTACCTGCTGGAGCTGGTGGACCGCGAGGCGCAGCAGGAGCGGAAGTCGCGGTCGGCGGTGATCATGTCCATCCTCGAGGAGCACTTCGAGCGGGGAAAGAAGATCGGGGAGATCCTGGTGGACATGGGGCGCGTATCTCCACGGGATGTTGAGCAGGCCCTGGAGTACCAGCAGGCTGACGGTGGTTCGCGACCGTTGGGCGAGATCCTGGTGGACAAGGGATTGGTGAATGAAGACGTAGTGAGGCGGGCCCTGATCGTGCAGGGCCGGCTCCGCCGAAGCTAGACTTCCGAATAGGCGGACGAACGCCGATAAGGGCAAACCACCGGCGACGGTGGGGCGCAAAGCCATGGGCCTCCCTGAGGCAGCCGGGCTGCCGAAGCGTAGTAGGGAGGCAACCATGGTGAAGTTAGGGAATGATGTAGCAAAGGCAGCGCAGAAAACGTGGTTTGGGGCCAGGGCTCTTAT
Source organism: Candidatus Acetothermia bacterium (assembly GCA_024653305.1). Taxonomy (NCBI): domain Bacteria; phylum Candidatus Bipolaricaulota; species Candidatus Acetothermia bacterium. The sequence goes on from JANLFW010000010.1 coordinate 55,393, forward strand.
GGCCCTTGCCTTATTGCTAGTCAGCGGGACCACGTTCCTGGCTTCGGCAGAAGCCTGTAGCAACTACAAGGTGGAGTTCCGTGAGGCCACCTTCGATGGAACCAACACCACATTCAACTACCGCGTATATTGTTATGACGACCCTGCGATCAGCCATTGGGTCATGGGTTTTCCTAGTCAGTGCGCGGACTGCAAGTATGTGGTTGGCGCGGGACCTTACTCAAACTGGAAATGCGGGACTGATCCCACCACTGGCGTGTACGGGGTGAAGTTCGACGTCGGCATAGATCCGGGACAGTACAAGGACTTCTGGATCAAGCTCTCTGGGTATTGGCCCACCGGGTCTGTTCAAGTTGCGGTCAAGGCAGGAACACTGCGTTGCTATTACGAAGTGCTAGGTCCTGCTTGCCCTGTAGCGTGCAACGTTACGGTGAGCGTGACCCCGACGTCGGGTGAGCTCAACTGCAGCATGTCGAGGGTCCTC
>JANLFW010000010.1:55975-57946 GCA_024653305.1 Candidatus Acetothermia bacterium
CGGTCCCGAACCCGCAGGTGAGCGTGACCCCGACGTCGGGTGAGCTCAACTGCAGCATGTCGAGGGTCCTCCTCACGGCGAGCGTGACCGGTGGGGAGGCCCCGTACAGCTACCAGTGGTACAAGGACGGGACCCCGATCGCCGGTGCCACAGGTGCGACGTACGAGGCGACCCAGGCCGGGACGTACCACGTGGTGGTGACGGACGCGAACGGGTGCACGGACGACTCGAACGAAACAGTAGTGACCGAGGTTCCAACTCCCATTGGGGCGCTCGCGATCACCAAAGTGGTGGAGCCGCCGTTCGATCAGACCCCGGTTGGGGTGGGGGACGTCATCCATTACACGGTTCGGGTGAGCAACCCCGGTCCTGTGGACCTCACCGACGTGGACGTCACCGACTCCCGCATCCCCATCCTCGCCGGGCCGGTGGGCGACGACGGCGACGGCGTGTTGGAGCCAGGCGGGATCTGGACCTACACCGGCACCTATACCGTGACCCAGCGGGACATGGGCAGCATCATCGCCAACACCGCCACGGCCACCGCGGTCGATCCCTGTGGCCGCCTCATTGCCTCTGCCCCCGCCGTGACCCGGACGCCGTGCGTCAACTGTGTGGACAACCCACCCGCGGCGCAGGATCAGACCGTGATCACCTGCATGGATGTGCCCCTCAACCTGACCTTGGTCGGGCGCGATCCGGATCTCGGACTGGTCCCGCCGACTGAGCGTTCCCTCTCGTTCAGCATCCTGGGGGCGCCGCTGCACGGCACGATCAGCGGGAACCTGACCGTGGTCAGCTACACCCTCCCGGACCTCGCCTCGGTCAACGTGACCTATACACCGGCCCCCGGATTCGTGGGGACGGATGCGTTTACGTTCATGGTCCAAGACCCCTACGGCCTCTTCGCCACCGCCACGGTCCTGATCAATGTTGACCGGTGCGGCCAGGAGGAGGTGGCCGGCGCCGCCGGCGCGGCGGCAAGCCCAGTGGTGATCAACGAGGTAGCTTGGGGCGGCACCAACGCCAGCCCTGAGGACCAGTGGATCGAGCTCGCCAACACCACCGATCAGGCGATCGACCTCACCGGGTGGATCCTGCGCTGGCGGCGGAAGCAGCCCGCCACCCCAGAAGAAGCCAAGTGGAAGGTGGTGGAGCTGAGGGGGGAGATCCCTGCGCACGGCTACTACCTGCTCGAGCGGCGGCACGACAACGTGGTGAGCGATATCTCGGCCGATCTCGTCTACGACACCGAGCCACCCCACCTGCTCAGGCTCTCCGGCCTCGGCGAGGTCATGGAGCTCGTGGATCCCGATGGGAACGTGGTGGACATGGCCAACGCCGATAACCCAAACCGGGACGGGTGGGCCGGCGGGAGCGGGGCCCCTCATCCCGCGACCATGGAGCGGATTGATCCAGCAAGTCCGGATCGCGACGACAACTGGACCGCCAACCGCGGGATCGTCGTCAACGGGTTCGATGCCCGGAAGGCTTTGCTCACCGGCACCGCCGGGGCGACCAACGAGGAGACCGTGATCCAGGGCGTTGGGCCTGGGATACCTCAACTGGTGCGTCAAGGGGAGCGGATCGCCGTGTTCGCCACCCTCCCTGCCCCCGTGCACGAGCTCAAGGAGGTCCCACGGGTGACGCTGGCGTTGGTGGACGGGGTGGCCGGAGGAGCCGGGGCGTTCGTCGCGCCCGAGGTCCAGGCCGGGGCGGTGTCGGAGCGAAGGCTTCCTGGGACGCCGAACTGCGAGGTCTTGGTGGATACATCCCGGTTGGCCCCAGGGACATACCGGGTTTGGATCACCTTGGGTCCGCAGACGTTCCTCGCCCTCACCATCCAGGTCATCGGCCGGCGGTAGGTCGATAGCACCTAGAAGAACAGGCCCTCGGAACCCACTGCGGGTTCCGATGGTTTCTGTTTTGGGTTATCCGGTCCCTCCAGCCCCATGGGCCAATGAACGTAAT
>JANLFW010000011.1:0-1850 GCA_024653305.1 Candidatus Acetothermia bacterium
TCGTCGCAGCCGAACCGGGCGTCGAGCCTGTTCTCCAGGCCCGTGCACGCGACGAGCTCGGCTTGGAGCTCGATCTCCACGCGCTGCCCGGGGGCGATCTCCTCGAGCGACGGAGCATGGCTCTTGTCCCAGGTCGTCGCCTGGCCCGCGTTGTCGCCGGCAGGATCGGACGACACGTAGGCGAGCCCGCTCCCCAGGACGTCGGTTACGACCACGTTGTAGATCGGGCCAAGGCCCGTGTTCTCCACGACCAGGGTCCAGGTGACGACGTCCCCCACCGCGGCGGGGACGACGGAGGGCTCCTTGTAGAGGACGAGCGCCCCGGGCAGGATCTCGATGGGCTGAGAGTCCGTCCCGTACCTCGGGACTCCGTCCTCCTCGTAGTCCACCCGCGCACCCAGGGTGCCGGAGATCGTCCCACAGCCCGTCCTCAGGGCGAACACGACGGTCACCGTCTCCCCAGGCGGAAGCTCGTAGGCCACGCCGAGGATCAAGTCCAAATCCCAGACGAGATCGAGCCCGACCGGCGCCGGCTCTGCCGCAATGGGCGTCCCGTCGCCGAGCGTGATCAGCCCCGAACCCGTGACGTAGGCGAACCCGGCATTGGGGAGCGCGACGGTGAAGACAATCGCACTCGCTGTCTGAACTACGTCGGCGGTGAACGCGATCGTGAACCAAGCCTCTTCGCACCGCCCCATCTGGGTCGGGCCGGAGAGGTCCACCTTCCCCCCGACCGCGACCAATCCCCACGCAAGAAGAAGCCCCGCTACGGCCTGCCACCTCGTACCCCTCATTGGAACCCCCTTCTTGCTCGGCACCCCCTGTCCTGCTTCCGGGGTGAGATCCGCCGCACCAGAAGCCCGGATCGTTCGCGTTCCCTCCCCTCGATCTCCCACTTATTATATACAACGCGGAACGTGTGATGAACGTCACACAGGGCAGCGCATGACAGTGAGGCCTTTGCGGTACGTCAAATCCGCGGAACGTTGGGACCGCGGCCGTGAGGTATCAGCCGAGAAACCTGTTCCCGACGCGCTGTGGGACAAGCGCGGCAGCGCGGCCACGTTGGGATGGAGAGAAGGGGCTACGCGCTCACCGCGGCCCGGTAGATGATGAGGCCACCCATAGCCACGAACAGGATCCCTGCCCCAAACCCAACGTACTTTGAGGGCAGGGCCTCCCCCACGATCCCCCCCACGAACGCCCCGAGCAGGCTCACCGTGGCCAGGGCCAGCGAGGCGCCGAGGAACACCGACCAAGGGGCCCGGTGCTGGGCAGCCAGGGTGAACACGGCGAGCTGGGTCTTGTCCCCGAGCTCGGCCAAGAACAACATCCCAAACGTCATGGCCACGAGTTTCCAGTCCAACCTGCGCCTCCTTGACCCGAGTATACGGGACCTTGCGCAAAGTGGGGCAGACCCACGTATACTTGGGGCCCGAAAGGACAACGGTGCGCGAGCGCATCCTCAACGGCCCGATCCTCCCGACGATGCTCGTCCTCGCCTGGCCGGTCATGTTGTCCAGCGCCCTTCAGGCGCTGTACAACCTGATCGACGCCTTCTGGCTCGGGAAGCTGTCCACTGAGGCCCTGTCCGCGCCGAGCGTGGCCTCGCCGATCATCTTCTTCCTGATGTCGTTGGGCACAGGGTTCCAAGCTGCCGGCTCGGCGTTGGTGGGCCAGCACGTGGGGGCCGGGGATCAGCGCGGGGCCGACGAGGTGGGGACCCAGGTGTTTTCCTTTCTCGTCTTCCTCTCATTCGGAGTGGGACTCCTTGGGTTCTTCCTCGCCCCGTTTGCCCTGCGCGTGGTGCGGACGCCGGCCGAGGTGTTGCCTATGGCCCTCGCCTACTT